>CAJQQW010000177.1 GCA_905480565.1 uncultured Halioglobus sp.
ACTCGCTGCCCGGCTCTGCCTCCAGGCGCTCGATCTCGTCGCGGAATTCGGCGATATCCTCAAAACTGCGGTACACGGAAGCAAAACGCACATAGGCTACCTGGTCCAGCTGCTTGAGCGATTCCATCACCAGCTCACCGACCTGTATCGACGCCACCTCGCGCTCGCCGGTGGCACGCAGGGCATGTTTGATGTGGTTGATCACCGCCTCTATGTCCTCGACGGACACCGGCCGTTTTTCCAAAGCGCGCTGAAACCCTGCACGCATTTTAGCTTCGTCAAACGGCTCGCGATTGCCGTTCTGCTTGATTACCCGGGGCAATACCAGTTCTGCGGTCTCATACGTGGTATAGCGCTCGGAGCAATCGAGGCATTCGCGACGACGACGTACCTGATCACCCTCGGCGACCAACCTTGAGTCGATTACCCGAGTGTCCTCCGCTTGGCAAAACGGACAGTGCATGGACTCACCCTATTGTGCTAAGTCTATGAACCATAACATATTTCCAAACCAAGGCGTGTCCCTTATTTGGGGTAAGACAGAGCTGGGAGGTCCGATTTCAGGCCCGCGTGGCGCGCCAAATCCAAATACACTGGGTTCAACCGGCAGGCTAATCCCCACTCCTCACTCAAACAAGCGCTAACCGTAAACTGGAAAGCGTCCGCAGATATCCAATACTTTAGCCTTGACCTCTGCAATCACCTGCTCCGAGTTACCATTCTCGAGAGACTCCAGCACATCACACATCCAACCGGTTAGCTCGACGGTTTCAGCTTCACCGAACCCGCGGGTAGTAATGGCCGGGGTACCGACGCGCAGGCCAGACGTAATAAACGGTGACCGGGGATCATTGGGCACGGCGTTTTTGTTCACGGTGATGTTGGCCTCGCCCAGGGCTGCGTCCGCGTCCTTGCCGGTGTAGGGTTTGCCGATCAGGTCCACCAGCATCAGGTGGTTCTCGGTGCCACCGGAGACAATCTTGATGCCCCGCTCGATAAACGCAGCCGCCATTGCCTTGGCGTTCTTGACCACCTGCTTCTGGTACTCGACGAACTCGGGGCTCTGGGCCTCCTTGAAGCTGATCGCCTTCGCCGCAATCACGTGCATCAAAGGACCACCCTGACCACCGGGGAATACAGCCGAATTGAATTTCTTGGCCAACGCCTCGTTCTCGCGCGCCAGAATGATGCCGCCGCGCGGACCGCGCAGGGTTTTATGCGTAGTAGAGGTCACCACGTCCGCATGGGGCACGGGATTGGGGTAAACGCCGGCGGCGACCAGACCGGCAACGTGGGCCATATCGACCAACAGGTATGCGCCCACCTTGTCCGCAATCTCACGGAAGCGGCCCCAGTCCATAATCTGGGAATAGGCGGAGAAGCCCGCGACAATCATTCTCGGCTTGTGCTCCAGCGCCAGCGCCTCGACCTGATCGTAGTCGACTTCGCCGGTCTCCAGGTTGAGACCGTATTGCACCGGGTTGTAGACCTTGCCGGAAAAATTGGGCTTGGCACCGTGGGTAAGGTGGCCACCATCCGCCAGGCTCATGCCCAGGATAGTATCACCAGGGTTACATAAGGCGAGATAGACGGCAGAGTTAGCCTGAGAACCAGAGTGAGGCTGCACGTTAGCGTAGTCGGCACCAAATAGTGCTTTAGCCCGCTCGATCGCCAATTCCTCGGCCTTGTCGACGAATTCACAACCGCCATAGTAGCGCTTGCCAGGGTAGCCTTCGGCATATTTATTGGTGAGCACCGTGCCCTGGGCCTGAATGACACGGGGGCTGGTATAGTTTTCCGAGGCAATCAGCTCGATATGCTCTTCCTGGCGACGCTCCTCCTCACCGATGGCGGCAAAGATCTCATCGTCAAACCCCTCAATAGTCATGCTCTTTTCAAACATATTGGCCCCCTGCTGGACGTTGGAGTGCTTTTTCTTCACTACGACTGGAAGGCGCGCATTCTACCCAAAACCAGGGGCTCATACCAAGAGTATTGCTGACCACGACCGAACAGGCAGACGAGACTGGAGCCTTGAACGGTCCAACCTGCTAGTATGCGTTGCTTGTCATCCAAAATTGAGTAATTACGCGCAATGGCCCAGTACGTCTACACCATGAGTGGGGTCGGCAAAATCGTGCCACCCAAAAAAAAGATCCTCGAGGACATTTCCCTGTCGTTCTTCCCGGGCGCCAAAATCGGCGTACTGGGCCTCAACGGGGCAGGTAAGTCCACATTGCTGCGCATCATGGCCGGCATCGACACGGATATCCTCGGCGAAGCCAGGCCTCAGGCGGGCATCAAGATCGGCTACTTACAGCAAGAGCCACAACTGAACAGTGAGAAGGATGTGCGTGGCAATGTTGAAGAGGGGGTGCAAGACGCTATAGATGCCCTGGCTGGCCTCGAAAAGGTCTACGCCGACTACGCCGAGCCCGATGCGGACTTCGACGCACTGGCCAAGGAACAGGCCCGACTGGAAGACATCATCCAGGCCACAGACGCCCACAACCTAGACCACAGACTCGAAGTAGCCGCCGACGCGCTGCGCCTGCCACCCTGGCATTCCAGTGTGGACACCTTGTCAGGCGGAGAGAGGCGTCGGGTAGCACTTTGTCGACTGCTACTATCCAACCCCGATATGCTCCTGTTGGATGAACCGACCAACCATCTCGATGCCGAGAGCGTCGGCTGGCTGGAACGCTTCCTGCACGACTTCCCTGGCACCGTCGTTGCCATTACTCACGACCGTTACTTTCTCGACAATGCCGCCGGCTGGATACTGGAACTCGATCGGGGCCGAGGTATTCCCTACGAGGGCAACTACTCCGACTGGCTGGAAGCCAAGGAAGTGCGTCTAGAGCAGGAAAAGCGCCAGGAAGCTTCACACCAGAAAGCGATCAAGTCCGAACTGGAGTGGGTGCGCAGTAATCCCAAGGGTCGACAGGCAAAGAGCAAGGCGCGCCTGCAGCGCTTCGAGGAACTGCAATCCGAGGAATTCCAGTCGCGCAACGAAACCAACGAAATTTATATTCCGCCCGGCCAGCGTCTGGGAGATAGCGTCATCGAAGTAACCGACCTCAGCAAGAGCTTCGGCGACCGCCTCCTGTTCGACAAGGTGAGCTTCACCGTGCCGAAGGGCAGCATCGTAGGCATTATCGGGGCCAACGGCATGGGCAAGTCGACCCTGTTCAAGATCTTAATGGGCGCGGAACAGCCCGACAGCGGCGAAGTTAAGGTTGGCGAAACGGTACAACTGGCCTACGTGGACCAGTCCCGCGATGAACTTGATGGCAGTAAAACCGTCTGGGAAGAGGTTTCAAACAGTCAGGATATTATCCGTATTGGAAATTACGAGGTGGCCTCGCGGACGTACGTTGGCCGCTTCAACTTCAAGGGTTCCGACCAGCAGAAATTCGTTAAAGATCTTTCCGGCGGCGAACGCAATCGCCTGCATCTTGCCAAGCTGCTAAAACAGGGTGGCAATGTGCTGCTGCTGGACGAACCGACCAACGACCTGGATGTGGAAACCCTGCGCGCGCTGGAGGATGCCGTACTGGCCTTCCCGGGCGCGGCCATGGTGATATCACATGATCGCTGGTTCCTCGACCGTATCGCCACGCATATACTCGCGTATGAAGATGATGGCGACGTCGTATTTCACGAGGGCAACTATAGCGACTATGAGCAAGCTCGCAAAAGCCGAATAGGCAATGCAGCTGAGCAACCGACACGCGTGAAATACCGCAAGCTCAAATAGCCGCCGTGGCAGAGGACTTCGATTTCATCTGCGCCCTGCAACCAGAGCGTGTCGACGAACTCCACTTTCGCGGTATTACTCCACCCCTGAATATCCCCACGATTTATGGCGGCCAGCTAATGGCACAGGTGATGCACAGCGCAGCACACACACTGGACAACCCCAGGCCGGCTCACTATCTGCAAGCAAGTTTTATTGCCAGCGGCGACCCGACCAGGCATCTGGATTTTGAAGTGCGCAAGCTGCGCGACGGAAAAAGCACCAGCAATCGGCAGGTCGAAGTAAGACAAGCGGGTACCACACTGATGATGGCAGGGCTGTCATTCCAGACTCCCTCTGAAGGATACTCGCACCAGGTGCCGATGCCTGCGGTGGATAAGCCGGAGACCTTGCTGGCGGCCGGCGACCACGAGATGCAGTTTTCCGATGACGATAACGCGCCATTTCCGTTCTGGATTGTAGTGTGCCCACCCACCAGCGACGGCCGTGAACCCTATTCCTCGGTATGGACCAAACCGCGCTTTGATGTTGCTGAGGACAGTCTCCTGCAGCAAATGTTATTTGCTTTTATCTCGGATGCGTCTATTTTACAAGCCGCACTTCAGCCGCACTCCCTGACATGGGAAGAGCCTGGCCTCGCTATAGCAACGATGAATCACTCCCTGTGGTTTCACCGCAGCCTGAATATCAATGACTGGCATCTGATGCACAGTGTTTCGCCGAGCACCCATGACGGTCGCGCCTTCGCCACAGCAAATACTTTCAGTGGTCAAGGGAACCTTATTGCTACCATTGCCCAGGAAGGCATACTGCGACGCAGGCCCTCGCAATAACCGCAGTGCGGCGTTATAGTGGCTCGAATTCGACCTGTCCAGAGTGCCACATGAGCGAAGTACACACCGAAAAACGCCGATTCACACGCGTCGAGTTGGCCCTACCGGTAGAGGTCCACCAGGGCGGCAGCGTGTGGCAGCAGAGCCTCATTGATATTTCCCTGAGTGGAGTCGCGACCGACCAGCCTGCCGAGTGGGACGCACAGTACAACGAGCCCTTTACCCTCATCATCAAGACAGACAACGGCAGCACTCTGGAGTTACACGCGTACCTGCAACACGTCGAGGCCGGCAGGCTCGGTTTCTCAGTCCAACACGTAGATCGAGAAAATTTACAGCCCCTGTTGGATGTCCTGGAAGCACACATGGATTTGGCGACCCTGCAGGAAGAGCTGACCCTGCTGAGTACGTAACGTCCCGGGGGCGATGCTGTCCATGTCGGCCCTGTCAATCCAGCGCGGCAAGCGCCTCGGACAGTTTGGCCACCGCCGTCACACGCATACCCTCGATGTCTGCCCGTGGCGCATTGCCCTTGGGCACAATAGCCCACTTGAAACCATGCTTAACCGCCTCCGCAAGACGCTCCTGGCCATTGGGCACAGGACGGATCTCGCCGGACAATCCGACCTCGCCGAACACCACCAAATCTGTGGGTAACACCCTGTCACGAAAGCTGGACACAATGGCGAGCAACAGGGCCAGGTCGGCACTGGTTTCCAGCACCTTAACGCCGCCCACTACATTGGCAAAGACATCCTGATCACCCACCTGCAGGCCTCCATGCCGGTGCAGTATGGCAAGTAGCATTGCCAGGCGGTTCTGCTCCAGGCCCACCGCCACTCGGCGCGGATTGCCCAGCTGGCTATCATCCACCAACGCCTGGACCTCTACCAGCAGTGGCCGGGTTCCCTCCCAGACCACCATGACTGCACTGCCCGAGGCGGGTTCGCTGCCACGATCGAGGAAAATCGCAGAGGGGTTTTTTACTTCCCGCATGCCCTGCTCCGTCATCGCGAAAACACCAAGCTCGTTGACTGCACCAAACCGGTTCTTCTGGCCCCGAAGAATACGGAAACGCGCATCTTCGCTGCCCTCCAACAAAATCGAACAGTCGATCATATGTTCGAGCACCTTGGGGCCCGCAAGCGAGCCGTCTTTAGTGACGTGACCCACCAGCAATAGCACGGTGCCGCTCTGCTTGGCATAACGAATCAGGTAGGCGGCACACTCACGCACCTGCGAGACACTCCCCGGAGCAGAGGCGAGCTCGTCGGTATGCACCACCTGTATGGAGTCGATAACCAGTACGCGCGGCTTCAATTCATCCACCGCGGCGACAATCGCTTCTACATTGGTTTCGGCCATCAGGCGCAGCGCGTCTGTGGGCAGGCCGAGTCGTTTGGCGCGCATGGCGATCTGCTGCAGCGACTCCTCGCCCGTGACATACAGGGCATCCATGGACTTCGCCAGATGGCACATGGTCTGGAGCAGGAGGGTACTCTTGCCCGCTCCGGGGTTGCCACCGATCAGAATCGCCGAGCCGGATACCAGCCCGCCACCCAGTACCCGGTCAAACTCCCCTGCCCCCGAAGAAATGCGCGGCACCGCGTCGAGGTCGATTTCCTTGAGCACTCGGGCGCTATCCAAAGCCCCGGCGAAACCCTTACGTTGATCAGCAACACTGGCTCCAGCCCGGCCCGAGCCCTTTGCCGGACCCAACCGAATCTCTTTTAATGTATTCCATGCGTGACAGTCACCGCATTGCCCCTGCCATTTCACATAATCGGAGCCGCAATCACTGCAAACAAACGCGGTTTTCTGTTTTGCCATGTTGGTTCCATCACGGTGGCTCGCCACCGTCGTTGAGTTCCTGTCGAGCGCCGAGGCCCCAAAACCGACCCCTGTGTTGGGCGGGCGTCGCCAAGCACGCGTCTCTTTGCAGACTTGGCTGGTTTCCTGAGCCAGCCACTTACTGGTTTGCGTGTCACTTTCCCGCGGCGACCGCCTCGGTAATGAGCACCCGTGGCGCTAAGCTGTTATGCTAACAGAGTTACAAGCCTAAACCGGTAACCCGATGTCAGATTCCTCCCTAGTCCCCGAGCGACAGCTTGTTTTTTCGCCGACGCTGGCTTCCACCATCGGTCTGGAAGAGGCTATTCTGTTGCAGCACCTGCAACAACTGTGCGACCACCAGCGGGCGGATGTGCGTGGAGGCTATGCGTGGTTTACGATAGAGCGGGACTACCTGCTGAACACGCTGCCCTTCTGGTGCGCGGAAGATTTACACCGTGTCAGTCGCAGCCTGGCGGACAAAGGGATACTGCTGATTGAGTCACCTCCGCTACTCAGCGCACAGACGCTGGTATTTGCCCTGAACGAGCAAGTGCAAAGCAATGTAACACCTCCGCCACAGGCGACTGCGCCGGCAGCGCCGACCAGACGCAGCGCCGGCTTGCTCCCCGCGCACTGGTCACCCAGCGAGGACCTGCTGCAGCTGATGAACCTGAACCACAACATACCGAGGCAGTTCGCCCTGGAGCAACTGGAAGATTTCACCTTCTACTGGCGCGAACGGGGTGAAACCAGCCATGCCTGGGAAAACAAGTTCAGGCAGCACGTCGTCAGTCTTTGGCGGCGTCACCAGCAACACGAGGCCGAGGCCTTTCGCACGCCCACCGCCGCGTTGGATAATGAATGGCGACCCAGCCGAGACGCTATGGAAATCATGGATCGGGCCGGCATCGCCGAGGACTTCATCGCGCAGGCCATACCGGAGTTTATCCTGTACTGGCGAGAACGAGGCACCAACCCCAAAGAGCTCAACTCGAAATTTATTCAGCACATCCGCATCCAGTGGGCCAAGTACACCTCCAGTCTGGAGCACAGCACTGAACCCAAGCGTATGCACGAGCAATGGCAGCCCTCGCAGGACGTATTCGATATACTTCAGCTATCCCATATCGATAATACCTTCGCCCAGTCACTCCTGCCCGAGTTCATCGTATACTGGCGCGACAGTAACCAGGCACATACCTCCTGGAACAGCAAATTCATCCAGCACGTAAAGTACCATTGGGCAAAACGCCACCAGTTAGCGCAAGCGGGAGGTAAGCATGAGGGACAGCCAGGATCTGGTACAACAGGCCGCACAAGGGATCGAAGCCTCGAGCAAGACCTCACAGACACCTCCTGGGCCAAGTGAACCCGCCCGGACGGCAACAGAGGGTCATGTCGAGGCACTTAATCAGGTCTTTGCCCTGTTCCGCCTGAATTATCACAACCAGTATTACGCCGCTTACCCCGATGAAACACAGCTGGTTCAAATCAAGCGGCTGTGGCTTGATGCTCTGGCGGAGATCCCTGTCGAACAGATTCTCAAGGGGGCGAAGCACGCTATCGAGAACAGCGAGTACCTGCCCACACTCAACCGCATGCTGGAGTGCTGCCACAAAGGGCTCGCAGAGTTCGGCTTACCGAGCGCTCACGACGCGTTCACCGAAGCCTGCCGGGCAGCCTCGCCGCGCGTCGCGCAGCAGTGGAGCCATCCCGCCGTTTATTTGGCCGGACGCGACAGCGATTGGTTTTTCCTGACCAACAACACAGAGCGCACCACGTGGCCCATATTTCGGGAGCATTACCAGCAATACTGCAGTCGCGTATTGCGCGGAGAATCGCTGGAGCTGCCACCCGCTGAACGCCTGCAGCACGCGCGCCCCGCACCTTTGGCAAAGGAAGAGCAACTCCAGCAGCTGGCTAAGCTGCGCAAAGAAACGGGACTCTAGCGAAAACCGGTGGACGGTGCGACACGATTCAAAGCGAGCGCGAACGCTCTATCCATGATCGTCGTATGAGCCCCGTGCAAGATTCTCAAAGCGGGTGTACTCACCGATAAAAGCCAGACGCGCGATGCCAATAGGCCCGTTACGCTGCTTGCCGATAATAATTTCGGCGATACCTTTATCTTCAGACTCCTCGTGATACACCTCATCGCGGTAAATGAACATGATGACGTCGGCATCCTGCTCAATGGCACCGGATTCGCGTAAATCGGAATTGACCGGGCGCTTGTTGGGCCGCTGCTCGAGGGAGCGGTTCAGCTGGGAGAGCGCCACCATGGGCACTTTAAATTCCTTGGCGATCGCCTTCAGGCTGCGGGAGATTTCAGAGATCTCAGCGGTGCGACCATCCGAGGCACCCGCTACCTGCATCAATTGCATGTAGTCCACCATGATCATACCGAGGTCACCGTGCTCCCGGGCAACGCGACGGGCGCGACTGCGCACCTCGGTTGGCGTCAGTGCGGGGGTATCATCAATAAACAGGGGAACGTCCTTTAGCTTGTTCACCGCGTTACTGAGACGAGGCCAATCCTCTTCCTCCAGCTTGCCGTTGCGCAGACGCGTCTGATCGATGCGCCCTACAGACGACAACATTCGGGTAATCAGTGAGTCAGCAGGCATTTCCATGCTGAACACCAATATCGGCTTTTTCTGGTTGAGTATCGCGTGCTCCACCAGATTCATGGCGAAGGCGGTCTTACCCATAGACGGGCGCCCCGCGACAATCACCAGGTCGGACTCCTGCAGCCCCGACGTCTTGGCGTCCAGCTCCAGGAAGCCGGTGCTCAAGCCAGTAATGTCGCCGCCCGACTGGAACAGCTCCTCGATACGCGCGAGTGCGTTCTGCAGCAGCGGATTGATCTCTTCCGGACCACCAAGTTTTGGCCCCTGCTCGGAAATCTGCATGATGCGCCGCTCCGCAGCGTCAAGCAGTTCAGTAGAATTGCGCCCTTCGGGGTTAAAACCGCTTTCTGCGATTTCCTGCGCCGCCTCGATCAGGTTGCGCAGATTGGCGCGCTCACGGACCACATTGGCGTAGGCGCGGATATTAGAAGCACTGGGCGTGTTCTGCGCAAGTTCCGCCAGATAGGGCAGGCCGCCGGCAGCGTCAATCTCGTCCGCAGCATCAAGCTTGTCTGCTACCGTGATGACGTCAATAGGCTGTGCTGCTTCGGCCAGCTGTGCGATCTGACGAAAAATCAGGCGATGTCCCGGTCGATAAAAATCGCTGGGCACCACAATCTCTGCGACCGCATCCCAACCGTCCGCGGAAAGCAAAAGGCCTCCGAGTACGGACTGTTCAGCCTCGATCGAGTGGGGCTGCAGTTTGATCCGCGAGACCTCCCCGTCACCGGGGTGGCGCAGTTCGGATACATTGTCAGGAAAATCCGTGTCGGCCATGACTGCGCTTATTATTGAGGAGATCTACCAGATTATAGGAAATGAGCGACCAGCAGAAGACCTACATGGCATCGCTGGCCGAAGAATAGCGCTGAACCAAGGCGAGCCGCCCTCAAGGCGGCTCGGTGAGCAGCAACCGCCCACATGCAGCGGCGTCCGGTCGCGGGGGGAGTTACTCCGGAACAACCTCGAGGGAAACAGTAGCAGTCACTTCGCCATGCACCTGTATTGCAATCTCGTACTCACCCAACTCCCGCAGCGCCCCCTCGGGCAAGCGAACCTCGGCTTTGTCCACGTCGCAACCGGCAGCGACAATAGCGTCACTGATATCGCGGGTACCCACAGAGCCAAACAGCTTGCCCTCCTCACCGGCATTGGCAGGAATAGTCAACGTGCCCAGCGCCCTGATGGCCTCCGCACGTGTCTCCGCCGCTTGCAGCTGGCTCGCGGCCGCGGTCTCGAGCTCCGCCCGCCGGGCCTCGAACTCCGCCGTATTGGCGTCTGTAGCGTAAACCGCCTTGCCTTGTGGAATCAGGTAGTTGCGGCCAAAGCCCGCCTTCACGTTCACAGTGTCGCCGAGCTTGCCCAGCTTGCTGATGTTTTCCAGCAGTATGACTTCCATTTTTGGTTCCTCTCTGGGGAATAACTTCCCGCTCTCTCAAAGATCTCTGTCGTCGTCACGCTCGTCCGGTGGTTGGTGATGCTCACTCCCCACCTTCGCCCAGCGCCGGCGAAAATCCAGCCAGCTATCTACAATGGCCAGCAACACCACCAGCAATTTTACCGGGTCGAATACCAGCCACAGCAGGTAAAACCCCGCTAGCCA
>CAJQQW010000178.1 GCA_905480565.1 uncultured Halioglobus sp.
CATGCGACACCATCAGGTACACGATGAAGCGCTGGCCAGCCAGTGTCCGACTATTATCCGAGACTACTATCAACTGCTGTGCAAGATAGCAGACACGGAGAGCACAAACACAGAAGACTTGCGGCAACTCGACGAGCTGCAACGGCAGTTCGAAGTCAATCAGAACCTGTTTTACAACAGCGATTTTCTAAAACTCCGTGACCAGCACCTCAAGACCCAGTCACCACAATGGTTCAGAGACGAATTGAGCGAGATAAAAGCGGGTTTTGAGACCGATAAAGTGTTTCGCGAGTACCGGTATATTGCCAACACCGATGCCCTCTACAAGGAGCGAGAACTGCAGCGTGATGTCAGCCATTTTATTGGTACTCCCCCATGGCGCATATACAAGAAGTATCAGGAAACCGTGGAGAAAATCTTGCCTGCAGGTACAGCGTTACGCGGACTACTGCGGCGAGCAAAGCTTGGCATTGCTGGTCTATCAAGCAAGGCATCGGGAGAAGTCCTGCAAAGCTCGAGGAGCTCGCCTCACAGCATCGGGGCCGACGAAGCGGGTAAGCCTGCCACTCCAGAGATTCCCGAGTGGGAACCACTTGTCTTTGCCACCTCCGAAGATCCGCAGATCAGCATCATCATCCCGGTCTACAACAATTGGCACTTTACCTACGCCTGCCTCAAATCCGTGCACCGACATACATCAGGTCGTTTTGAAATTATCGTGGTCGACAATAACTCGTCCGATGTCACGCCACAGCTGCTGGCAGATATGGATGGTATAACAGTACTCACAAACGAAAAAAACGAGGTCTTTGTCAACGCCTGCAATCAGGCCGCATCAGAGGCCTCAGGCGAGTATATCCTGCTGTTGAATAACGACACCGAAGTCGGCGAACACTGGATAGACGCACTAATCGATCCGTTTCAGGACCCATTGACCGGCATCGTAGGCGGCAAACTGGTCTATCCGAATGGCAAGCTGCAGGAAGCAGGCGGCATCATCTGGCGTGATGGCACAGGTTGTAATTACGGTCATGACGACGACCCTGAGTTGCCTTGCTATTCCTATCGCAGAGCGGTGGATTACTGCTCCGGTGCCTGCCTGATGATACCCCGCAGACTGTGGCAGGAGGTCGGAGGTTTCGATACGCGCTACGCCCCCGCTTACTATGAGGATACGGACCTGTGCTTCACCGTTCGCTCTATGGGCTATAAGGTCATCTATCAACCCAGGGCGAGAATTGTACACTTCGGCGGTGCTTCGGCTGGCAAAAAGACGACCTCGGGCTATAAGCGGTTCCAGGAAGTGAACCGGCATAAGTTTGTCGAGAAATGGCAGAGCACCCTGACGCGCGACCATGTCACCAGCGCGGAGGGAACCGGCATGGCGCGGGAGCGCGGCGCGGTGCGGCATATTCTGGTAATCGACCACTATGCGCCTACCTGGGACAGGGATTCAGGGTCCCAGCGCATGCTATCAATGCTGCAAATATTTAAACAGATGAATTACAGGGTCTCGTTCTGGCCGGATGATCTCACCTACGACAGCAAATACACAGGCGCCTTACAGGATCTTGGCATCGAGGCGCAGTATGGAGATGTAAATTTCGAGAATTTCATTCGGGACGAAGGGCACGGCCTGGACGCAGTGCTGATGTCGCGTCCCGCTACGGCGAAAAAATACCTGCACCTGGTTAAGAAATATTCTAATGCGCAAACAATATTTGATACTGTAGATCTTCATTATGTGCGTGAACAGCGACGTCTGGAGCTAGAAGTCCAGCAGTGGAAAAATCTCGAGTTTTATCTGGCCGAAGAGACAGATACCACTTTTGTCGTCAGTCCGATAGAGAAGGAACTTCTGGCAACCGAACCGTTTGCGGATAAAGTCAACGTCGTCTCCAATATTCATTCTTTGGAACCCTGTGAAAAAGGCTTCGAAGCGCGCAGCGGGCTGATGTTCATCGGCGGGTTTCATCATCCCCCTAACGAGGAGGGAATAGTCTGGTTCATTGAGTATATTCTGCCGCTGGTCAGACAAAAGGTACCTGATATTGAGCTGACCATAGTGGGCAGCGAGCCCTCCGAACGCATTCTTGCTCTCGCAAACGACCACATTACCGTTGCAGGCTATATCGAAGACGTATCCGGATATTTTCAAAACTGCCGAGTCTTCGTGTCTCCATTACTGCATGGCGCGGGCGTCAAGGGAAAAATCGGTCAAAGTTTTTCGTACGGGCTTCCTGTCGTTACCACAACGATCGGCGCAGAGGGAATGAGCCTTACTGACCAGCACAACGCCCTGATAACCGATAGCGAAACCGCGTTTGCTGAGAAAGTCATTGACCTGTATACAGACAAATTTTTATGGCAGAAACTATCAACCAACTGCCGCGAGGTAATACGTCAGCAGTTCAGCTTTGAAGCCATTCGGAGTGCGCTGGAAGATGCCTTATGGAATGGCCCCGACGACCGTCCCGCACCGGGCGAAAAAACTCGAGCGCTACTGATCCATTGTCACATTTTCAAGAATGCGGGCACTACATTGGACTGGAGCCTCAA
>CAJQQW010000179.1 GCA_905480565.1 uncultured Halioglobus sp.
GAGATGGCGCCGGAATTGAGCTTACCTGAGGTTGTTGGCGAGGAGACTATCGGCCTCTCTTCGCTGCGGGGAAAGGTTGTTTACGTAGATTTCTGGGCGGCCTGGTGTGGCCCCTGTCGAGTATCCTTTCCCCAGCTTCAGCTATTGCGCGATGATCTGGGCGAAAGAGGCTTTGAAGTTTTGGCGGTTAGTGTCGATGAGCAGGCATCTGACGCCAGAGCCTTTCTTGAGGAGGTGCCCGTGACTTACCCGGTGGTCCATGACGGCGAGGGTGTAACCCCTGCAGTCTATGGCGTGCTTGGTATGCCTACGGGGTATCTCATTGACAGGAAAGGCGTGGTGCGCGATATACATCAAGGTTACCGTAAAAGTGATGGAGAGAAACTGCGCGCAAAAATAGTGACGCTGTTGGGAGAAGAATAATGACTGTCAAATATGCGGTAGCTGGCCTTGTGCTTATGCTGCTGTGCGGTTGTGAAACCGTACAACCCTGGGAGCGGGGTCTGCTCGCCAAAGATGGAATGCAATGGACGCCCGACATCATGGACGCACGGCTACGCAGCCAGATCTATGCTAGCAAAGAGGCCTCCTCTGGCGGCGCGGGAGCCGCCGGCGGCGGTTGCGGGTGTAACTGATGGCTGCCCAAAAGAACGACCGCAACCCGGCGCTAATGGCGCTGACGTCCAGCGCACTGCTGCTGCCTGCGTATCAAAGCGTGCAAGCAGATGCTCCACCCGAATTTGCCGAAGCGGGCATGCAGTATTCCAAGTACAAAGAGGATGACATTACCGGCAAGAAGGCCTTCGGCGGTGGCAGTGAACGCTTTGATATCGATGTTGCACAGTTTCACTTGTTGGCCCCGGTGCTGGATGACTGGTCAGTGGCTGTGGATGTCGCCTGGGAAGACATGAGTGGTGCCTCGCCCTGGTTTGTTGGCGAGAGTGCCAGCGGTGATCCCAAGGTCATTATGAGTGGCGCCAGTATTGAGGACACGCGCACGGAGGTGAGCGTCACTACGCGTTACTATTTCGATCGCGGTAATGGCGGCCTCAGCCTCACCTATTCCGATGAGGATGACTACGAATCCAAGGCCGTCGCGTTTGACGGGGCGTTTAATAGCGCTGATGGCATGACCACTTACAGTGGTGCAATCAGTTATTCGGATGACCATATAGACCCCACACAAGGCGCTGTGCCTACCAATACCACCAGCGCAAGCAAAGATATTTACTCGGCATGGGCGGGCGTTACACGCATCGTCAGTAAGCGCGCGATCGTCCGGTTCGGTCTCAGTTATACCTATCGCGATGGCTTTCTTACTGACCCTTATAAATTTCGTGATTCCCGCCCGGATGAGCGCAAGGAGTGGGTCGCGAGTGGAGGCTACAGACGCTATTTTGAAGAGCAAAATTCTGCCCTGCACGTGGATTATCGCTACTTTAACGATGACTGGGATGTGCAATCCCACACGCTGGACGTGGCCTGGGTCTGGGATTATTCTCCCGCGGTGACGTATACCCCGTTCATTCGGTATTACACACAGCATGAAGCAGAATTTTTCAATAATCTGGCACAACGAGATCAGCGCTACTTTGCCGATGATTACCGCCTTTCTGCCTTTGGTGCATTTTCTTATGGCCTGCGCGCAAGCCGCAAAATACAGAATTGGGAGGTTTCCGTGGACGCGGAGCGCTACCAGACGGACGAGAGCTGGGGCGTGTTCAGCGGTGAAGAGTCTCCTGGCCTCGTAGACTTTTGGCGCTATGGCATAGGCCTGAACTACATCTTCAAGTAAGCGCGCTGTCGTGCAGCGAGTCGATCACAGCTTTAAGGCGATGGGCGGCCCTGCCCGTTTTCGCATGGAGGTTGACGACGTCGGGCTTGCAGACGTTGCGGTCACCGCGGCGGTCGCTGAAGTAGAACGTCTTGAGCGCAAATATAGTCGGTACCTCGACGACTCTCTGACAAGCCGCATAAACCGCGCCGCCGGCACGGATGAGGTGATTCCTGTTGACGCAGAGACAGCGGGCTTGCTTCATTACGCCACCACTGTGTGGCGCGAGAGTGGCGGACTCTTCGATCTTACCTCCGGTGTACTTCGTCGTGCATGGGACTTTCGTTCCGGGCGACTGCCCGGACAGTCAGAGATTGATGCCATCCTGCCGCTGGTTGGTTGGGACAAGGTGAGGTGGGACGAACAGGGCGTCAGTTTGCCGTTAAAAGACATGGAGCTGGATTTCGGAGGTTGTGTTAAAGAGTACGCTGCAGATAGCGCCGCCGCTCAGTTGCAGCGGCACGGTGTCCAGTGCGCCCTGGTGGATCTCGCCGGTGATATGGCGGCAGCGGGCGCACCTCTGCATGGCCCCGGCTGGCCGATAGGCATCCGGCACCCAAGGGCACGAGACAGCGCCGCTGCGACTGTTATTTTGCCTAAGGGCGGATTAGCCAGCAGTGGCGACTACGAGCGCTGCATGGAGATTGACGGTGTGCGTTATGGTCATATCCTCAATCCCACCACGGGGTGGCCGGTGGGCGGTCTGGTAGCCGTGAGTGTGCTCGCGGATCAATGTCTGGTGGCGGGTAGTGCGGCCACCGTTGGCATGTTAAAACCAGCATCACAGGGTCTCGAATGGCTTGAGGGACTTGGCTTACCCTGGCTTGCAATTGATATGGACCTGCAGTGCCACGGCAACCTGCTGGAAGCTGGTTCTCATTAGGCCGAGAGAATCCCGGGTAGTTCAGCAAGTGATTTAATTCGGTACCTTGCGCC
>CAJQQW010000180.1 GCA_905480565.1 uncultured Halioglobus sp.
TATTACGTCACAGCGGGATTACCGGTTAGGCAGCAACACCGTGGATTACCAGCGTAAAGTCAACGGAGCATTCAGTGGTGATCCCAGGTAGTACAGCCTTTTTGACCCGGCCCGGAGGCAACACAGAGTTGCACCTCCCGCAGGTCATCTCCCGCACTATCTTCGACCAGCCTGCCCAGCAGGTAGCGGGAGAACTCTTCGACTGTCGCGTTGCGAATGGGCAGCACCAATGTATCCGCTTGCAGGAACAGCATCTCTTGCCCGTTGTAGTCTATCCGGTAAAAATCACCTGCCTCGCTAATCATTTGGTACGGAGACTCACCCGCGAGCAGCATATACTCATCTAATTCATCGCAGAGTCGGGCCAGCCGAGTCTTGTACACGTTGTAATCTGCGGCAAAACCATTGTCACCCATTGGAGCCACAATCTTCGCCGACACAGAATAATTATGTCCGTGCAGGCGTTCCCGCTCGGTCGCGGAAAATATCGTGTAATGGGCAACGGAAAACTTGTGGCTTTCCTTATCGATATATAATGTCGTCAACTCTTCCATAGGGCACAGTGTAACGGAGCCACAACTTGACGTCACCGCTGAAATCACGGAGCCTCACAGTTTTAGAGCAAAAGAGAGTCGGCCGGCCACGCCAGCCAGATCAGGGAGGCAATCCATGAAAGCAGCGATTATTTCAGGGGCCAGCGTCGGCATTGGCAGCGCCACAGCAGAACTTTTCGTACAGGATGGCTACATCGTCTACTGCCTCGCGCGCCGCGAATGCCCTGTCTCCGGAGTCAACAGTATCGAATGCGATCTCTCTGCCCAAGGCTCCATTGAGGGTGCCTGTCAGCGGCTCGAGCGGGAACTCGTGGACTGCGAAGAAATTGCCCTGGTCCACAACGCCAGCCAAATGCTAAAGGATCGCGTGGATGGCTGTGCAAGCGATGATCTGGCCCGTGTTCTGGCGATCAATGTCGTCGGGGTTAACAGCCTGAATCAATATCTCATACCCATGATGCAGGCGTCATCGAGCGTACTCTTCATTGGCTCGACCCTGTCTGAAAAGGCGGTAGCAAACTCCTTCAGTTATGTCACCAGCAAGCATGCACAGCTGGGCATGATGCGCGCTACCTGCCAGGATCTTATGGGTAGCGGTATTCACACAGCGATGATTTGCCCGGGTTTCACTGACACGGAAATGCTGCGAACGCATCTCGGAAATGATCCAGAGGTAGAAGCCGCTGTCGCCGGCATGAATAGCTTTGGTCGACTTATCGATCCGGCTGAAATTGCCGAATTGATCCGTTGGGCGCATCATAATCCAGTAATTAATGGTGCAATTTTGCACGCCAACCTCGGCCAGAAGGAAAGCTAGCAACTTGGCAGACCCATCATGATTGAGAGCAAGCTTCCCCATGTGGGTACGACTATCTTCACTCGTATGTCATCCCTGGCAAATGAATGCGGAGCGCTCAATCTGTCACAAGGGTTTCCGGATTTCGGTGCGCCAAAGCCGTTACTGGATGCGCTGGTCAGACGGGTGTCCGCAGGACACAATCAGTACGCCCCCATGGCGGGGGTTACTGAACTTCGAGAGCAGATCGCCGCGCAGCTGATACGATATCGGGGTGTTACATGCGACCCGGATACCGAAATCACGGTTGTGCCTGGCGCGACCGAAGGTATTTTTTGCGCCATAACGGCCTGTGTTCATCCCGGTGATGAAGTCCTGCTTTTCGACCCATGCTACGACAGCTACGAACCCGCCATTGCTCTGGCGGGCGGCCGTGCGGTGCACCTTTCTCTGACACCAGACAATTTCAATATCGACTGGCAGCAGGTCGGTGACAGCATTACGCCACGAACACGCATGATTATTGTTAATTCACCCCACAATCCAACCGGGGCAATTCTAAGCCGGGATGACCTGCTTGAGCTAGAGCGCCTGGCAGAATTGCACGATTTGTTAGTCATCAGTGATGAGGTCTACGAGCATCTGGTGTTCGACGGAAAAAATCATCATAGCGTGCTGCAACTCCCCGCATTACGGCAACGCAGTTTCGCGGTGTTCTCCTTCGGTAAAACCTACAGCGTCACCGGGTGGAAGACCGGTTACTGCATCGCCCCGCATGGGCTTATGGCCGAGCTGCGCAAGGTGCACCAGTTCGTCTGTTTTGTCGCTAACACACCGGTGCAATTGGCTCTCGCCGATTTCATGTCGGCGGAACCAGACTATCCCGGCACACTCGCTGATTTTTATCAGGCAAAACGGGATTTATTTTGTCAGGCCTTGTCTTCATCGCAGTTCAATCTTGCACCCAGTGCGGGCACCTACTTCCAGTTGCTGGAGTACAGTGCAGTATCCGATACGGCCGACCAGGAACTGGCATCACAGTGGACCCGGGAGATCGGCATTGCCTCTATCCCCATCTCTGTTTTTTACCAGAATTCTGCACCGGGTCATTATTTACGTTTCTGTTTTGCGAAAAATGACGATGTACTGCTGGAGGCGTCAGACAGACTATGCAAAATCTAGTGGTAACAATGATCCAGTGCGAACTGGCTTGGGAAAAACCCTCAGATAATCGGCAACAAATAGGCGCGCTGATCGCCGGCCTTGAGCAACGCACAGATCTCATCGTGCTCCCGGAGATGTTCACCACCGGTTTCTCCATGAACGCTCTGGCCAACGCAGAACACCCCGATGGAGATACAGAACGCTGGATGAGAGAGATCGCTCGGGAGAATGACTGTGCAGTTACCGGCAGCATCGCTGCTCAGGAGAATGGGCGCGTATTTAATCGTATGCTTTTCGTCACGCCAAAAGAGGTCACACATTACGACAAGCGACACCTTTTCCGCATGGCAGGAGAAGACAAACGCTACGCAGCCGGCAGTGCACGGGTCGTCGTCACCTGGCGCGACTGGAGAATAAATTTGCAGGTCTGCTACGACCTGCGTTTTCCGGTTTTCAGTCGTAACAGGGGGGACTACGACCTGCTGCTCTACGTGGCGAACTGGCCTGAAAAGCGACGCCAGCACTGGCGCCAGTTACTCATCGCCAGGGCTATTGAAAACCAGTCTTGCGCCATAGGCGTCAACCGTATCGGGGCCGATGCAAAGGGGCTGACCTACAGCGGCGATAGCCTGGTCGTCAGCGCGGATGGAACGCTAGTGAAAGATGCGGAGAACTCAAGCGTGGCATGCACAACCACACTGGACGCCGCGGCTCTTACCGCTTATCGGGAATCATTTCCCTGCCACCTTGATGCTGATCATTTCGAGCTGACCTGACAATTCAGCTGAATACATCGGCCTACCAGCCCATGATCTCTCTTACAAACGGTATGGACAAGGATCGCTTATGCACCAGTGAATTCTCATCCAGACGATCGAGCACTTCGAGCAGCGCATCCATCGCCCTGGGCGCTCGACTGACAATATAGTTCGCCACAGCTTGCGGCAGGGCAATACCTCTGCGATCGGCGCGAAACTGCAAAATCATCGCCTTGTCCTTGTCATCACCCTCATGCAACCGGTACACGATTCCCCAGGAAAGACGCGAGCGCAAGTCCTCCAGCGCAACCGGCAGCGCGCGGGGGGCGGCCAGCCCTGACAAGACCAGCCGGCACCCATTCTCCCGGGCGACATTAATCAGGTTGAACAGTTCGCGCTCCCAGGTTGCAATCCCAAGCACGGCATTGATATCGTCGATACAGATACGATCAACGCACTGCGCACCCTGCAATACCTCCGCGGCAGAATACTGCACCAGATCAGACAGCGGTAAGTACAGCGTGCTAGCGCCACCGAGATGACAGGCCGCCTGCAAAAGATGGGACTTACCCGAGCCCGGCGGCCCGTAGAGATAGATGATAGGTTCGCCCTCGTCGCCCGGCTGGCAATGCAAGGCATCCACGAGTGCCTGGGAGTCCGACAACGCGAGAAAATTATCCAGGGTGGCATCGTCACGCAGCTGCACCTTCAGAGGGAGCTGTTGTTGCCCCGCCTTTGCGCCGTTGTCGTGGCCTAATTCCGCCACTGGTAACTCAGTTCGGCAGTCGTGCCAACAGCAGGCATGGGCAAAAGGCGATCATTCAGCGCAACCAGGTTCGCCAGCTGCGCGGCATCGACAGACACTTGCAAGCTGAGTTCCAACTGACTGCCCTGCACCCGCAGGACCGTCGCAGCCTCTACCAGTTCGAGGTCTTCCAAAAAGCGCACCACCGACGCGTAGTCTGCATAGCTCGTCACACCGGTGACGAGCATACGAATTTCTCCCTCGCCGTCCGCGCGTGGCAACACAGCATAGCGAGCCGCCATGTCATCGGCGACTAATCCCGCACCACTGGCATAAAATGCGGCCATATCGGACACGCTGAGAGAGCGATTTATTCGCTCTCCCTGGAATTGGTAACTCCAGTCACCGGTGGTTTCGCCATTAGTGAGGGTGGTCATGCGCGCCGCCACCACATGATTCACTTTGTAACGAGCCGACGCCGCAGCCAGCGCAGCCGCATCGAGCCGCCAGGCCGCATCCGGAGTCAGGGCCGCCATATCAGCAAGGTCGAACACCGGCAGCTGCAAGGGTACGCCCCGGCGAGAAAATGCGGCGCGTAGCAGATCGGCCTGATCCGGCGTTCCCTCGGCGGTCACGAATTGCTTGCCCTCTGCGCCCTCCATGACCACCCAGGCCAGCACCACAGGGCGATTTGCCGTCCACAGGGGAGCACCCGACCGACGTACGATACCCATTACCCAGAGACTGTCGAATTCCACCCGCACAGATAAAGGTGGCTCTGGCGGCTTATTACGGACATAGGCGAAGCGTTGCACCTGGCCCCGCGCGGACTGGAGCGCCTCGGTCGCCGCCGGCGATTTAAGCACTGCTCTGGACCCGGTGACCTTTACCAAAACTTCTGACAGGCCGCGCCGGGACGCGCCGGCAAGGGCATTGGAACCCTGATCGGCTACTGGTACCGTGGCGCTATACAAGTCTGTGACCATATCGGCGCGGACGTTGAGCCCGAACAGGAGCACCGAGAAAAGACACAGCACTAAGAGGGGTTTACTACGCACAGCACTCTCTCCATCGACCAAAAATCACTCGTATTGTAACAGCCCGAGCGAACTGCGGGCACAATTGGGGAGTGCGCTAATACCTCATGCAGGATAAAATAGCCCACTCCATGCCACCCGCATACTGATTGGAAATTACGCCATGAGCGACAAGGCGGGCAAATCTGCCCTCAGCTACAAGGACGCGGGCGTCAATATTGATGCCGGCAACGCACTCGTTGAGCGCATCAAGGGCGTTACCGCGCGCACCGCAAGGCCCGAGGTGCTGGGTGGGCTTGGCGGTTTCGGCGCACTGTGCGAAATCCCCGAGGGCTATAAACAGCCCGTGCTGGTGTCCGGCACCGACGGCGTGGGAACCAAACTCAAGCTCGCCATGGATATAGGCATCCACGACAGTATCGGTATTGATCTTGTCGCCATGTGCGTCAATGACCTGGTGGTGGCCGGCGCCGAGCCCCTATTCTTTCTTGACTATTACGCCACCGGCGAACTCAATGTGGATACCGCTGCAGACGTCGTAACAGGCATTGGCCGGGGCTGCGAGCTAGCAGGCTGTGCCCTGGTCGGCGGCGAGACCGCCGAAATGCCTGGCATGTACGAAGGCGATGACTACGACCTCGCCGGATTCTGTGTTGGCGTAGTGGAAAAATCAGATATCATCGATGGCGGTACTGTCCAAGAGGGGGACACTTTGCTCGCCATCGCCAGCAGTGGGCCCCATTCCAACGGCTATTCCCTGATTCGAAAAATCATCGAGGTCAGCGGTGCCGATTTACAACAGCCCATGGGCGAGAGCACCCTCGGGGAAACCCTGCTGACCCCCACCACGATTTACGTCAAGGCGCTCCTGTCACTGTTCAGTCAGGTAAACGTGAAAGCCCTGTCTCATATCACCGGCGGCGGCTTGCTGGAGAACCTGCCCCGGGTATTGCCGGATAGCTGCAACGCTCAAATTGATACCGCAAGCTGGCAATGGCCGGAGGTTTTCCAGTGGCTGCAGTCGCAGGGCAACGTCGCAACCCACGAGATGTATCGCACCTTTAACTGTGGCGTGGGCATGGTCATTTGCGTCGCTCACGAAGATACGGCAAAAACCATGGCCATTCTGCAGACTGCGGGACACGACACCTGGGAAATAGGTCGCATCGTCACTGGCGACAACCAGGTAGATCTGCTGTCGTGACCACGACGGAGCTGCCCCGCCTGGCTATCCTCATTTCCGGGCACGGCTCCAATCTGCAAGCCTTCATTGATGCCTGCGCCAGTGGAGAGCTGCCTGCAGACATCAGCCTCGTCATAAGCAACAAACCTGAAGCCACTGGTCTGCAGAGAGCTGCGCGGAGTGGCATACCCAATACCTGCATTAACCATAAAGACTATGCGTCACGTGAGCAATTCGACGCAGCGCTGGTCAACGCGCTGCACGCACATGATCCCGACCTGGTCATTCTAGCGGGTTTCATGCGTATTCTTACCCCCGTGCTGATCGAGCCTTACCTGGGGAGACTGATGAATATCCACCCCTCTCTGCTACCCAAATACCCCGGCCTGCAAACTCACCAGCGCGCGCTGGACGCTGGCGACAAGGAAGCGGGAGCAACGGTGCATTTCGTCACCGCGGAACTGGATGGCGGCCCCCCCATCATTCAGGCACGAGTTCCTGTGGTGCAAGGCGATACTGCGAAATCACTTGCAGAGAGGGTCACAGCGCAGGAGCACGTTATTTATCCGCTGGCTGCGCAATGGTTCCTCGAGGGTCGGGTGGCGCTTCGCGGGACTAAAGCCACACTGGACGGGGCAGTGATTCCAGCAACAGGCATCCCGGCGGGAACCGAATGCCAGGAGGGCTAAGCACGCGTCAACTCGCGCTGGTCTCGGGGCTCTTACCTTTTGCTGGGGAGAGCCACAGATAGAGCGTCTAGTGTGGCAGTCCTTCCGTGGCGCGATCATCAGGATTGATCCCCTGCTCCAGCTCACTGATCGTGTTATCGAGTTGTTCGGGGGATTCATTGCGAATCCGCTTCGCCTCGGCAGCGAGCTCGTCAGTCGATTCGCTGTCGATATCGGGACCCTTGATTTCATCTTCGTAGGTCTCGCCATTTATGTCGCGGCAAGGGGAGAGGCCATCGCCTATACCGCAGGTCTTAATGAAGCCATTTTCATTGGTCACACGTTCTTCAACGAGACCTGACTGCGACCAGGCGACTGTGATCGGCATGCACAATATAAAAGCGATCAATAAATAGACCGCGGCTGGGGTTGTATCCCGTCTAATAACAGTTTCCATCGATTGTTTATCCGTTTAGTGAATAGTTATAAAGCCACGTCAATTTATGGACAGCACTGCACAGTGACAGTCAGCAGCTTCCAGGTCTTTGCGATCCATCGGCTCAGCGACATTACTGCACCGCACAGCAGAAGGATTAAGCCTTGGGCAATGTCACTCCGCGCTGGCCCTGGTACTTGCCACCGCGGTCCTTGTAGCTCACCTCGCAGACTTCATCCGACTCAAAGAACAGCATCTGCGCCACACCCTCATTAGCATAGATCTTGGCTGGCAAGGTAGTGGTATTGGAGAACTCCAGCGTAACATGGCCCTCCCACTCCGGCTCCAGCGGCGTCACGTTGACAATAATGCCACAGCGAGCATAAGTGGATTTACCCAGGCAGATTGTCAGCACATTACGTGGGATACGGAAATACTCCACCGTGCTCGCCAGTGCAAATGAGTTGGGCGGTATCACACAAACGTCGTCTTCAACATCGACAAAACTGCCTTCGTCAAATCCCTTCGGATCTACAGTAGCAGAATTGATATTGGTGAATACCTTGAATTGACGGGCACAGCGCACGTCGTATCCGTAACTGGACGTGCCATATGAAATAAGTCTTTCACCCTCGGCGGTGGATCGGACCTGTCCGGCCTCAAAGGGCTCGATCATGCGATATTCATCGGACATTCTGCGAATCCAGCTGTCTGCTTTGATGCTCACCTGTTGCTCACCTGTTACTAATCATCCAATATTTTTATTTCCGGGAACTGATGTTCTGTATCCCCGGCTTTCCTGGCCAGTGCCTGATCTACCGCTACGGCGGCTTCGAGATACATTTTTGTCACATCTGAATCCGGTTCAGTTATCACAGTGGGTGTGCCTGCATCGCTCTGTTCACGAATGGCAAGCGCCAGCGGCAAACTGGCGAGCAGGGGCAAGTCATAGTCTCTGGACATCCGCACCCCGCCCTCTTCACCAAAGATATGCTCTCGGTGACCGCACTCGCTGCATACGTGTACCGCCATATTTTCTATGATGCCCAGCACCGGCACATCGACCTTACGGAACATTTCTACACCCTTGCGCGCATCCAGCAGGGCAATGTCCTGGGGGGTGGTCACGATCACGGCGCCAGATACCTTCGCTTTTTGAGACAGGGTCAGCTGGATGTCACCTGTACCCGGTGGCATGTCGATCACCAGATAATCGAGTTCTCCCCAGAGGGTTTGCTCCAGCATCTGTGCCAGCGCACCGCCAGCCATCGGTCCGCGCCACACCATGGGTGTACTTTCATTGACAAGGTAGCCCATAGACATCGTCTTGAGACCATGGGCCTCTACCGGCAGCAGGTACTGGCCATCCTTTTGCTCGGGACGCTGGTCATCAGGAATACCTAACATCACCTGCTGACTGGGGCCGTAAATATCCGCGTCCAGCAGACCCACTGAAGATCCGCGCGTCTTCAATGCAAGGGCCAGATTCACTGCGGTGGTGGACTTGCCTACCCCACCTTTCCCGGATGCGATGGCAATGATGTGTTTGATCTGATTCATTGATGCTTGTCTGTGCCTGGAGGGGCTAAAAAGGTCGACCTTCGTGTCGCCTAGTATAGGGAGTTGGCTTCCGATCAACAATGCCGTGTCTCGACACTGCAGCGCACTGCGCCCGCTTTTAGCCCCGGGCCGCAAGTGCACGATCATCGCACCCGGAGTGATGAAAAGCCGCGCTAAAAACGCTATACTGTTGCCCCTTCCCTGTATACAGAAAGCCCCGCATGCCGGCACTCGAGCCCCGCAAAATACTGGTCACCAGCGCCCTGCCTTATGCCAACGGGCCATTACACCTTGGCCATCTGCTGGAGCAGGTGCAAACGGACATCTGGGTGCGGTTCCAGAAATCTCGCGGCCACGACTGCCTCTATGTGTGCGCCGACGACGCCCACGGCACCGCAATCATGCTCACCGCAGAAAAGCGTGGAATCACACCTGAGCAGCAGATCGACTCAATTCGCCGGGAACACATGCGCGATAGCGCTGGATTTTTGATCGGATTCGACAATTTTCACACCACCCACAGCGAGGAGAATCGTTATTGGTGTGAAACCATCTATGCCTGCCTGCAGGCCAATGACCACATCACATCGCGCTCGATCACCCAGGCCTTCGATCCACAGAAACAGCTATTCCTAGCTGACCGCTTTATCAAGGGCACCTGCCCTCGCTGCAAGACGCCTGACCAGTACGGCGATAATTGCGAAGCCTGCGGGGCGACCTACAGCCCCACCGACCTCATCGACCCTGTGTCCGCATTATCGGGCGCCACGCCGATAGAGAAAGAGTCCACCCACTTTTTTTTCAAGCTCCCTGAGTTTACAGCCCTGCTCACGTCCTGGCTCGAGTCTGACACTCTGCAACTCCAGGTCGCGAACAAGTTAAGAGAATGGCTGGACGCGGGTTTACAGGAGTGGGATATCAGTCGAGACGCGCCCTACTTCGGCTTCGAAATTCCCGGCGAGCCGGGCAAGTATTTTTATGTCTGGCTGGATGCGCCGATCGGCTACATCGCCAGCTTCCAGAATTACTGCGACCAAAGTGGGCGCGATTTTGACGAGTACTGGTGCCAGGGCAGTGTCGCCGAGCTTTATCACTTTATCGGCAAGGACATTATCAATTTCCACGGCCTGTTCTGGCCCGCTATGCTCGATTCTGCAGGGCTGCGCGCACCAACCGCCATCTGCGCTCATGGCTTCCTCACTGTAAACGGCACCAAAATGTCGAAGAGCAGGGGCACCTTTATCAACGCGAGCACCTATCTCGAGCATTTGGACGCAGAGTACCTGCGCTACTACTTTGCCGCCAAACTGAGCGCCTCGATTGATGATATCGACCTGAACCTCGAGGACTTTGTGCAGCGGGTCAATACCGATGTAGTAGGTAAGGTCGTCAACATTGCCAGCCGCTGTGCCGGCTTCCTGCGCAAGGGATATGACAACACCCTGTCAACCGCTTGCGCCGAGCAGGCGCTCTGGGATGAGTTTGCCGCGCGTGGTGACACGATCGCAGCACTTTATGAGCAACGAGAATTCAACAAGGCGATACGCGAGGTGATCTCTCTTGCAGATCGGGCGAATCAATACATCGATGAGAAAAAACCCTGGGCATTGGCCAAAGAGGAAGGCACAGAGCGGGAAGTGCATGACACGTGCAGTGTTGGTATTAATCTGTTCCGCGTGTTGATGACTTACCTGAAGCCGGTATTGCCCGCAATGAGTGAAAAGGCCGAGACTTTTCTCAACTGCTCGCTCGACTGGACAAGCCTCACGGGGCCCCTGCTGGACCACAAGCTTGCGAAGTTCAAACCGCTGATGACACGGATAGAGATGCAACAGGTGGAGGCCATGGTGGAAGCCAGCAAATCATCGAGCACACCGGCCAACGCGCCTGCGAGCGCACAAGCGGAAAAAGATATTGAGGAGAAGACCATCAAATTTGAAGATTTTGCCAAAGTGGATCTGCGTGTCGCCAGAATCGTCTCCGCCGAGCACGTTGAAGGCGCCGATAAGCTTTTGTGCCTGATGCTCGACCTGGGTGATGGGCAGGACCACCGCCGGGTATTCTCCGGCATCAAGGAGGCCTATCAACCGGAAGACCTGGTGGGCAAGCTGACGGTGGTGGTGGCAAACCTGGCGCCCCGGAAAATGCGCTTTGGAATATCCGAGGGAATGGTGCTGGCGGCAGGCCCGGGGGGCAAGGACATATTCCTGCTCGAACCCCACGATGGCGCCTTGCCCGGCATGCAGGTGAAGTAAAGCGGGGCGGTCGCGACAGACTAATAGGCATTAGTTTACAAAATTAGACTGGTTTCGTATTTCAAAATCGCTAAAATAGCTACCTTAAATCAACGAGTTGGCTGTCGCCCCTAGAGAGGTGAGAGGCCGCGAGTGACACGTTCATGCTGGCAGAGTATTCCATCCTGTTGATCGGCGCGATCCTGGTCAACAATTTTGTATTGGTGCAGTTCCTCGGACTGTGTCCGTTCATGGGTGTCTCCAATAAACTGGAGTCTGCCATGGGCATGGCGATGGCAACCACCTTTGTACTCACGCTGGCCTCGGCAGTAAGTAACCTGACTTACCACCTGCTACTAATGCCCCTGGGACTCGGCTACCTGAAAACCATCGCCTTTATCCTGGTCATCGCAGTCGTAGTGCAGTTCACGGAAATGGTGGTGCGCAAGACCAGTCCACTTCTACACCGGGTCCTGGGCGTCTATCTCCCCCTGATCACGACCAACTGCGCGGTGTTGGGCGTGGCGCTGCTGAACGTCAGCAAAGACCATAATTTTCTGCAGGCGCTGTTCTACGGCTTTGGCGCTGGCGCGGGATTCTCCCTCGTACTGGTCTTCTTTGCCGCCATGCGTGAACGGCTTGCCGTGGCAGACGTACCGGAACCTTTCAAGGGGCCGGCCATCGGTATGATTACGGCCGGGCTTATGTCTCTGGCCTTCATGGGTTTTGCAGGGCTGGTATAGACGCAAGTGATCGATTTACTCCTACAGTTTCCACTGATCAGTGCACTGCTCGCCCTGGTGGGCATGGCGGCCGCCTTCGGCGCCTTGCTTGGCTTTGCCGCTGTCCATTTCAAAACCGAGGGCAACCCGATCGCGGATGAGATCAACAATATTCTGCCCCAAACCCAGTGTGGTCAGTGCGGCTATCCCGGCTGTCGTCCCTACGCTGAGGCCATCGCCGATGGGGAAGACATCAACAAATGCCCCCCTGGCGGGGAAGCCGGCATACAAGCCCTCGCTGACCTGCTCGACGTAGAGCCACTGCCCCTCGACGAAGAGCACGGGGAAGAGGCAAATACACCCGCGGTCGCCTACATTCGCGAGGACGAATGTATCGGTTGCACCAAGTGTATTCAGGCCTGTCCGGTTGACGCCATCCTCGGAGCGGCGAAACAAATGCACACAGTGATCGCCAGCGAGTGCACCGGCTGTGACCTCTGCGTGGAGCCCTGCCCGGTCGATTGCATCGATATGATTCACGAGTCAGCGTCTTTGCAAAACTGGCACTGGCACCTACCTGACCCCGTGGGTCGCCAGGTTGAGATCATTGCCACTGATAGCGCAGAGGGTAACGCTGCCCGGGACAGGGCAGCATGAGAAAAGTGTTTGATTTTCATGGTGGCGTTCATCCGCCGGAAAATAAGCACCAGTCTGTGCGTACACCTATTGCAGACGCGGGTATACCGCCAGAGCTGGTGATTCCACTTTCACAACACATTGGTGCGCCCAGCAGTCCAGTCGTTGGGGTCGGCGACCACGTGCTTAAAGGTCAAGTCATTGCAGAAGCGCTGGGGTTTGTCAGTGTACCCAAACACGCTACGAGTTCCGGCACAATTACGGCGATTGAAGAGCGGCTCATCGCGCACCCTTCCGGCCATTCGGCACCCTGTATCGTGATCGCTACCGACGGCAATGATGAGTGGGCGCCACTACCAGACACCCGCCCCTACGAATCTCTTGATAAATCGGAGCTGCTCGAGCTTATCCGACAGGCTGGTATCGCAGGTATGGGCGGCGCCGGGTTCCCCAGTGCTGTGAAGCTATCAGTAAAAGCAGGCATCACCATCGACACCCTGATTATTAACGGCACCGAGTGCGAGCCTTACATCACCGCGGATGACGTACTGATGCGCGAGCGATCCGACCGCATTATTGCGGGTGCGAAAATCCTGCGTCACCTGATCGCGCCCGGTGAAACAATCATCGGGGTGGAAGACAATAAACCGGAAGGTATCGCCGCACTGCGCAAAGCGGCTGAAGGCAGCGGTATCGAAATCGCGTCTTTTCCTACCAAGTACCCCTCCGGCGGAGAGAAGCAGCTGATCGAAATTTTGACCGGCAAGCAGGTACCCAGTGGCGGTCTACCCTCTGATGTGGGTGTCGTATGCCAGAACCTGGGCAGCGCGGTGGCGATTTACGAGGCGGTGATGGAAGGCAAGCCGCTGATTTCGCGTATCACCACGGTAACAGGCGATGCGGTGGATGAGCCGCAGAACTTTGAGGTTTTGATTGGAACGCCCGTCAGTTACCTGCTGGAAAAAGCGGGCTATGAACCATCAAAAAACAATCGGCT
>CAJQQW010000181.1 GCA_905480565.1 uncultured Halioglobus sp.
TGATTCTTGTCACAGGCCCAACCGGGTCAGGTAAAACGGTATCCCTGTACACCGGGTTAAGTATTCTTAACACCGACGAACGCAACATCTCGACGGCCGAGGATCCGGTGGAAATCAACATCGAGGGTATTAACCAGGTTCACGTTAACCCTAAAGTGGGTCTCGATTTTGCGGAGGCTTTGCGTTCCTTCCTGCGTCAGGACCCCGACGTCATCATGGTAGGGGAGATTCGCGATCTCGAGACCGCTGAAATCGCGATCAAGGCAGCACAAACTGGCCACCTCGTGCTGTCCACCCTGCACACCAACAGCGCCTCGGAGACGCTCGTCCGGCTGCGCAATATGGGTGTACCCTCTTTTAATATTGCCTCTACTGTCGATCTGATCATTGCCCAGCGCCTGGCCCGGCGCCTGTGCAAGGCCTGCGCGGTGCCGGCGGATGACATTCCCCACGCCATTCTGATCGAAGAGGGTTTTACAGAGGAAATGCTCAAAGATGCGGAAATTTTACGGCCAGAGGGCTGTAATGAGTGCAATAATGGCTACAAGGGGCGCGTCGGCATCTACGAGGTCGTCAAGATTACCCCGGCTTTGTCGCGACTGATTATGGAAGAAGGCAATTCACTGGACATCGGCGAACAAGCGCGCAAAGAGGGCTTCCCCGATTTACGTAAGTCCGCACTGCAAAAAGTCGCCGACGGACTCACCAGCCTGGAAGAGGCCAATCGCATTACGGTGGACTAGACCCGAAAAGGGCTGAAGACATACAGGGGCGGAACACAGCATGGCTACAACGGCTATTAAATCGGATATATTTTTGTGGAGCGGCACGGACAAGACGGGCCGCCAGAGCAAGGGTGAGATCGAGGCCGCCAGCCAGTCGATGGCCAAGGCACAATTGCGCCGTCAAGGCATCAAGCCCAAGATTGTGCGTCGCAAACCCAAGGCGCTGTTTGGCGGTAACGGCAAGCCCATCAAGGCCGCAGATATCGCACTGTTCACCCGTCAGCTTGCCACCATGATGAAAGCCGGCGTACCGCTGGTGCAGAGCTTCGAAATCTGTGAGGAGGGAATGGAAAAACCGCGCATGCAGGAAATGGTCCGAAGCATCCGTCAGGACGTCGCCGCGGGCAATGGCCTTGCACCCTCGCTGGCAAAGCATCCGCGGCACTTTGATGATCTTTTTTGTTCTTTGGTGGGCTCCGGTGAGGAATCCGGTACCCTCGAGACCATGCTTGACCGGGTGGCGACCTATAAGGAAAAGACCGAGCAACTCAAAGCCAAGATTCGCAAAGCGATGACCTATCCTTCGGCCGTTGTCATCGTGGCCATTATTGTCACTGCGATCCTGCTGATTAAAGTCGTACCGGTATTCGCGCAGACCTTCCAAAACTTCGGCTCCGAATTACCTGCTTTTACCCAGTTCGTCATGGATATCTCTGATTTCACTCAGGAATGGTGGATTTTTATACTGGGCGGCATCATCGCGACGATTTTTGGTATCCGGGAGGGCAGGCTGCGCTCGGTAGCCTTTTCAGAGGTCATCGACAAAATAATGCTCAAGGCGCCGGTGGTTGGCGGTATCGTGCATGACTCGGTCATCGCACGATTTTCCCGCACACTGTCGACGACGTTTGCCGCTGGGGTGCCCCTGGTAGACGCCCTAAATTCAACCGCCGGTGCAGCGGGCAACTCGGTGTACGCCAAAGCCATTCTGCAAATACGCGACGATGTCACCACAGGTACCACGCTCTATAATTCGATTAAGGCGACCGGGCTGTTCCCTACCATGTTGATGCAAATGGTCTCCATCGGTGAGGAATCGGGTTCTCTCGACGATATGCTGGGCAAGGTCGCCACTCACTATGAGGAGGCGGTGGATAATGCGGTAGACAACCTGAGCTCACTACTCGAACCGATCATCATGTCCGTTCTCGGTGTGCTGGTGGGCGGGTTGCTGATCGCTATGTACCTGCCTATTTTCATGCTCGGTTCTGTTATCTGAGACACTGACAGGGTATATCTGCGATGCCGGAAACAGCCATACCGCTGGATTGGCTTGTGCCAACGGCACTCCTTGCCCTGGGACTCACAGTGGGAAGTTTTCTCAACGTAGTCATTTACCGACTGCCTCTGATGATGGAAACCCGCTGGCGCCATGACTGCTGTGAGCTGCTTGAAATCGACCAGGAAAAAGAGGTCGAGCGCCTCAACCTCGCAACGCCCAACTCGCACTGCCCCAAGTGCAAAGCCCCGATAAAGCCCTGGCACAACATACCTGTTCTCGGCTATCTAATCCTGCGGGGTAAATGTGCGACCTGCGCTCAACCCATCCCCGTGCGCTACCCCATTTTGGAACTGATAACCGGCCTTCTGACGCTGACCCTGGCCTGGTATTTTCCGCTGTCACTCGCCCTGCTTGGCGCCGTTCTGTTTACCTGGACCCTCATCGCACTGACCATGATTGATGTGGATCATCAGTTGCTGCCAGACGACATCACCCTGCCGTTGTTATGGATGGGGTTGCTGTTCAACCTGACGGGCACCTATGCCGGGCTGGGTGATGCCGTCATCGGTGCCATGGCCGGTTACCTGATATTGTGGACGGTCTATCAGGTATTCAAGCTGCTAACAGGCAAGGAAGGTATGGGCTATGGCGATTTCAAGTTGCTGGCGGCACTGGGCGCCTGGATGGGCTGGCAGATGCTGCCTGTCATCATCCTGCTGTCCTCCGCGGTGGGCGCGATAGTGGGCATCGCAATGATGGTTATTAAGCGTCGCGGCAAGGATGTTCCCATTCCCTTCGGTCCTTATCTCGCAACGGCGGGCTGGATAGCCCTGCTCTGGGGCGACACCATAATGGCCAGGTACATGAGCGCCACGGGGCTGCAATGATATGGCGCTGGTAGTCGGAATCACAGGCGGCATTGGCAGCGGCAAATCTGCCGTCACCGACCGCTTCGAGAACCGCGGAATTACCGTAGTAGATGCGGATCGTGTGGCCAGGGTCGTGGTGGAGCCAGGGAGCCCAGCCCTGCAGGAGATCGCTCAGCACTTTGGCGCAGACATACTGCAAACCGACGGCTATCTCGACAGGGCGGCGCTGCGCCAACGCGTATTTTCCAACGACGCCGAAAGACAATGGCTGGAGCAACTCACACACCCACTGATCGGCACGGAAATCCTGGCACAGATCGAAAGGTCAAAAGGTCCCTATACTCTGCTCAGCTCTCCCCTCCTGCTGGACACCAGCCAGAAAGCACTGGTTGACTATGTAGTCGT
>CAJQQW010000182.1 GCA_905480565.1 uncultured Halioglobus sp.
GAGAGACACTGACCGCTACATCCTGCAAGTTCTGTTCGCGCTTTCGCGCGGTGACGATCAATTCCTCCAGTATGGCTCGGTCTCCCGTGTGGGGGGCTTGCTGGGCGGAAATGGGAGCAGTGGCTGCGGATAGACCGCTAGCCAGAAGCACGGGAACAAGTAAGCTTTTCTCCATGTGCTGACCTTTCTGTTATTTGTGTGATCAGGATATCGCTTCGCATCTATGGAATGGACGCGTTCACTTTTAATGTTACCTGTGGAGCAACCCCAGTGCACAAGGCCATTATCGGGTCCTCTGGCTGCAACCTCAACTTGCTGTTGGTAGCGGGGCGTTTTGCCTGAGTCGGAGGTTGTAGCGGATCAATTGGTACCCGAGCATGAGCTTCCTCCAGAGGGAGGCCGTATCGATAGACTCGAGCAGATCTGCGGGGAATATGCTCTCGTAAGTCGCGATACTGTGTCGCGCTCGTATGTCTTCGAGTGAGCGGTCCCATTCCTGTTCCCACTCAATATCCATCATGACAGGGGTTTCCCGTCCATGTTGCCATGCTTCAGCAAGGATTTGCATGAGGATTGTGAATCCTCGGGGCTCCTTAAAGGTGCTGATGCCAATCACAGCCGCGAGGAACATGGAGGAATAGTTATGCCCGAACTGGGCAAGCTGGAAGGCGGATATTGCTATTTCGTTGGAAGAGGTGGTTTCGTAGCCCGCAACAAGGTGCCAAACATCGTGCATCTGCAAAATCCTGGCGTTGAGGTAATGCAGCGAGTGGGGCAGATCGCTCAGTGCGATAGCGTCACGGTCAAGCACTTCAGGATCGTATCCGTTTTCAACGATCATTTGATGCAAGGATAGGCCCAGACTGCCAGCGGGGCACTGGGCCAGCGCGTCGATGTCGGTGAAATCGGGCACGGGATTGCAAATGGCGTTGACGGCGCCACGGTGATGTTGCGCATGCTGGTCCGCCAGCGCCTGCATGTCGGGGTGCAGAGCCGCACCCAGGGAGGCGACTGCAACGGTAATGGAAATCGCATCGTAGCCCTCATCATGACCATCAACCACAGCCCAGAATGCGTCCCAGAAGCTGTCTTCCAGCGGAGCTGAGGGCAAATCGCAAGGGATTTGTGGTGTGGGACCGCTCCCCAGCCAGGCTGAAAAAATATTGTCACAGACTGGCTCTGTCGCTTCCACGCATGAGAAGGCCACCCAGGCAAGTGCGGCGGTCAGTGTCAAACGCCCTCCGGATTCGCCACGCTTGGCCGCGGCGACTGCCTCGGCGATTGTTTCCGAGTCCATCCAGCGAGCTTGCTCCTGCAGGCGTTGACGACGTGTCATGGATTAACCTCCGGCTCTTTCGTCCCTATGGACAACTATGAGAAGCTGCTGGTATTTATTGATCAGGCTCCAGTATACGAATTATGGGCTGGATAGAAAGTGCCGCGGTGTGAAAGCGTCGCTGACGAGAGGTGAGGGTAAATATAATGTGGCGAAAAGGACTTATTTTTCTCACTATCCTGGTTTTTGGCTCGGTGGCTGTTGTCTATTGGTCCTACAGCGGGGCGATTGTGCGCCTACCGGTGGATGCCAAAGTTGTCGCCCTTACGTTTGACGATGGCCCCAATCCTCCGCACACGGAGGCTCTTCTGACGCTGCTCGCCGAGCATGATGTCAAGGCGACCTTTTTCCTCAAGGGTAGTCACGTTGCAGCATTTCCTGACACCGCACGGATGGTGGCGCGCGCGGGTCATGAAGTTGCGAATCACAGCTATTCCCATAAGCCGATGATTTCACTGCGACGCGAAGCGATGCAGGAGGAGATTGTGCGCACTGGTGAACTCATTGATACCTACCTGGAACTAGACTATTCCCCACGGTTGTTTCGTCCGCCTTATGGGCTTCAGGGTCCTGGCGTAAAGCGTGCGATTGAGGAGCTGGGCATGATTTCTATTCTGATGTCTGACCACGGGAGTGATTGGGAGATAACCGACCCCGCCCTGATTGCCGAGGCTGTACTGGAGAGCGTGGAACCCGGCGCCATTATTTTACTGCATGACGGGCACGGTGATGTCGATGATCCCTACCGCCAGAATAGTCGTGCTCCAACGGTAGAGGCGACAGGAATAATCATTCAGTCATTGAAGTCCAGGGGATATGATTTTGTCACCGTAAGTGAGCTGTTAGCGCTATGAGATGCTGAAGCTCGCTCATGCGTTTCTCCTGTCGGTCTGATGTTCTTTTGCAGGTCGCGTTCTGCGGTTTTTAAGCATGCTTTTCCACGCTATTAGTGGTCCAGCCTGAGCTTCCCAAAGAGTTTGTATTTTCTCGCCACTACTCAGGCCTGTTGCGGGATACTCGTCACGCTGTGGCCGATAGTAACTACCGAACGCGATATCGAACAAGGGAAGCCAGATAGAGAAATTCTTGTCCTGATGCTCTGGTTCCCGGGAGTGGTGTATCCAATGGAATTGCGGTATGGAAAAAAAAGGCAGTACGCGGTTCAGTGAGTCAATGCGCACATTGGCATGGATAAAGTAATCCCATAGCACGGGTAGAAGGCCTCCTGCTACGATAGCGATAGCGGTTTGAGGCGTCTCGCTGATATCGAAAATCAGACCTATTGTGAGTCCTCGTACGAGAGCCTGCCCCGCAGGCTCCAGGAAATGCGATCGATAGATGGTGGTGGTATTCAGGTGTTCGTCGCTGTGATGCAGCTTATGTATCTCCCACAACACCGGAATCTGGTGCTGGGCTCGGTGCCACCAATAGTAAGAGAAGTCACCGAGAAAGCACGCAGTGAGGAAGATAAGCATACCCTGTAGTAGTGTGTCGACGACAGGAAGACCGATCGAAATGCTGGCAGTAGTGACGCCAAGTTTCGGTAGGCCCAAGGTGTCGACAAACGCAAGAGTCAGCAAGATGACCAGTGCGTTGAATACAGGAGCCAGCAGCAGGTTGCTGCCGGTAATTTTCCAATTGAAAAAGAAATTACTGCGAGGCGTGTGCCTGTTAACCGGTGTGATCTTTTCCAGTACTAGAAAAAAAGGCCAGCTAAGCAGCAGTGAAAAATAGGCAAGAAACAGCACGAAAGATGTGCCGGCCAATAGTTCGTAGTACTCTGTCCACATCTCCTGCATGGCGATTTACTCGCTCCGATTCATCGTACCTGGATCTGACTTCCCGCGAATGACATCGCCGACCGGGAAATCAGCATAAAGTAATTGGCGTTGCTCTGCCACGTATTGAATATACAGCTTCGACCGTGGGCTGTCTGTGCCTCGCTAGGTGCTTATCCGCGACCTTACTTTTTGTGCCGTCACGGTGTCCTGTTGTCCATCTGGACGCCAACCGGGCGCCCGGAACAGATATCCTGCGATGTCGCGCAGACCGCGAGCACAGCGAAGGTCTCGCCAAAGTAGTCCAAACTCACCAAAATGAACATCGGTGAAGCTGCTGGTGTCTACCTCGCGTGTAATGCCGAATTTCACAGGCTCTTGTTTATCAAGCGGTTGCAGGGTATTCATGAGCCAGTCACCGAAAAGCGTAATGGAGTTATAGTTGGTTTCCATATA
>CAJQQW010000183.1 GCA_905480565.1 uncultured Halioglobus sp.
CAGCTACTGGGCGAAAAAAATCGCGGTGTCGAGTTGATCGAATCTGTGGTCGATAATGTGATCGTAGCGCTCGGAGCGGAAGCCGTTGGTGCGATGCAGACCTTACTGGATGCGACGGTGGAGTACACCAAGACGCGCGAACAGTTCGGTCAGTCCATTAGCAAGTTTCAGGCGCTGCAGCATCGTATGGCTGATATGTACCTGAAAGTGGAGGAAGCGCGCGCGTTGTTGCTTAATGCGGCGATCCAGATCGAGCAGGGCAGTGATGAGGCACCTTCCGCCGCTGCTGCGCTAAAGGTCAAGGTCTCGGAAGCGGGTCGATATGTGGCCCAGGAAGCGGTGCAATTGCACGGTGGTATTGGTATGACAGACGAGCTGATCGTAGGACATCTCTACAAGCGGCTCATGGTACTGTCTCGTCTATACGGTGATGAGTTCTGGTACTTACAGCGGTTTTCTGCCTTAAATTCTGCGGCCGCCTGAGGGCAGGGCAGCATAGCGGGGCTATTAGCTGGCAGAGTGCCTGCCGATAGCCGAGCCTTCTTCTTCCTCAAAAATTTCTTCCATGCGGTCCGTGAGGTAATTGAGGAGCCGACGTATACGGGCTTTTCGATTTACAGCCAGGTGGCCGGCAGCCATACCTTCCATCATGAATTTAGTGACATCCATTGCCAGGGCAAAGCGCTCACCGCGGTCTTTCCACTCGCTGAATAATTCGGTGTTGGTCTCTCGAACGTGATCTTCAAAAGATTGTTGTGAGTCCTCAAGGATGGCCTTCAGCTCGGGATCTGTTCGACTGGAAACGCACAACTCGTGGTAGACGACAAACAGGTCGCCAACGAGGTGTTCCCAGTAGGCTTCGATACCCGCACGGCGGCGCTCTGCATCTGTTAGTCCTGCCGGGATACTCGCAACCCGGGCGGTATAGTCTTCCAGCAAACGGCTATGCAGGTACTCAACAGCGGCCTGTATGAGCTCCGTTTTTGAGGGAAAGTGGTGCAGCATGGCGCCTCGGGATACGCCCGCAGAGCTGGCTACTTTTGCAGTGGTGACATTCGTGTAGCCCAGCTCAACAAAGCTATTGATGGCAGCTTCGAGAATGCGGTCGCGAGTCATAGCGCTTTTTTGCGCTTGCCAGCTGATGTCCCCGTCAGATTTTGGCGCGTCCCCCGGGGTGGTAGTGTCCTTCTTGCGTGGCATGATGTTTACCGATCCTGTGCGAACAAAAAACAAACATGACTGATTTAAACAGTCAGTATAAGCAATATACATCAAACACTGCTGGCTGTCGCGCAGCGTTTGACGAGGGTCGTCATGTTTATCCCGAGTTAGTCGTTTACGCCTCCCATATTGAGGTACTTAATCTCGAGGTAGTCATCGATGCCGTACTTGGAGCCTTCACGTCCGACACCGGATTCCTTTACTCCCCCAAAGGGGGCGACTTCGGTGGAAATAATGCCTTCGTTGATGCCGACAATGCCGTAGTCGAGTCCTTCGGCGACGCGCCACACACGGCCGATATCTCGAGCGTAAAAGTAGGCGGACAAGCCAAAGGGTGTGTCATTGCCAATACGAATCGCTTCTTCTTCTGTTTTGAATTTGAACAGAGGCGCGATGGGCCCGAATATTTCTTCGTTATACACTTCCATGGTGTTATCTACACCCACCAATACGGTGGGCTCAAAAAAGTTGCCGCCGTAGCCCTCGTTGCCGCGACCCCCGGTAAGCACTTGTGCGCCGTTATCAGTAGCCTGTTTTAGTATGGAGCTCACTTTTTCATAAGCCGCATCGTTGATCAGGGGTCCTACAGTGACACCGTCATCTGCGCCATCACCCATTCTGAGCGCCCCTACCGCAGCGACAAGTTTCTCAGCGAATGCATCGAAGACGCCTTCCTGCACCAGAATCCTGTTTGCGCAGACACAGGTCTGGCCCGCGTTACGATATTTCGATGCCATGGCCCCAACTACAGCGGCATCAAGATCGGCATCGTCGAAGACGATAAATGGCGCGTTGCCGCCCAGTTCCATGGAGGTTTTCTTAATGGTTGCGGCGCATTGCTCCATCAAAAGCTTGCCTATCTCGGTCGAGCCAGTGAACGTCAGTTTTCGCACTACCTTGTTGCCGGTCATTTCGCCGCCAATAGCGCGAGCGTTGCTGCCGGTCACTACACTGAACGCTCCGGCAGGTATGCCTGCACGTTGGCCTAGTTCCGCCAGTGCCAGCGCACACAAAGGTGTTTCTGTGGCCGGTTTCAATACAATAGTGCAGCCTGCTGCCAGCGCCGGTGCGACCTTGCGGGTAATCATCGCGATCGGGAAATTCCAGGGTGTGATTGCGGCGACTACGCCAACGGGCTGTTTCAGGGTGATGATGCGTTGATTCGGATTGTTCGATGCGATTGTGTCTCCATAGACCCGTCGACCCTCTTCAGCAAACCACTCGACGAAGGCCGCACCGTAGGCGACCTCGCCCCTTGATTCGGCCAAAGGCTTACCCTGTTCTGCTGTCATCAACTGTGCAAGGTCCTCCTGATTCTCCATAATCAGGTTAAACCAGCGTTTTAGGATGGCCGAGCGCTCTTTGGCGACCACGTTTCGCCAGCTTGCAAACGCTTTGTCCGCGGCTTCGATAGCGCGACGTGTTTCTGCTGCACCGGCATTCGCAATAGAGACGATTTCTACCTTGCTGGCCGGATTCAATACAGGAACAGTTGAGCCATCGTCGGCGTCTACCCATTCGCCGTCGATATACAACTGTGATCGCAGTAGGGATGAGTCAGTTAATGTTGGCATGGTTTACAGTTACTCCTGAGAATAGTGGGGACATTTACTTACCTGTGAGGCGAGCGACGACCGGTGCGAATACTTCGACCATGTTGTTTTCACCGTCGTCCAGCACAGTGATATAAGAAATTCCATAGGCTGCTCTGCGACGCTCGAGTTCCTCGCAAATAAAATCTACACTGCCGATCAGGCAGTGTGGGTGAGTGAGAATATCTTCTGCAGTCATCCCTAATGCATCGCCAATAGCGGCGGCGGTAGGCTGCTGATGGTCGGTGACTATCGTATTGTATGCCCCGATTTCAAGCTCGATATTATCGAAGCGGCTACCCGCTCCGTTTTTTATCCAGTTGATCTTTTTCGCTGTGGCGGCTGCCAGACCTGAATTCATTCCGTCAAGCCCCAATTTGCCGGCTCTATTATTAAAGTTCAGGCTGACGATATCGGCTTCCTTGCCGGCAAATTCCAGAATTTTTTTGCTGCCACCTCCTATCATTAGCGGCGGCCAGGGTTTTTGTGAAGGGGAGGGTATGCCGGAGAAACCGGACCAGCGAACATGCTTACCTTCGATATTCAGTGGCTCCCCACCCATAAAAGCCTTGTAGGCGTGGACGCTCTCTGCGAAGCGCTCGAAGCGTTCCGGGAAGTCGCCAAAAGGAAGATCTACCGCCTCGTACTCGCTCTGAATCCAGCCTGCGCCGAGCCCGAATTCCAGCCTGCCGTCGGAGAGATAGTCCATCGTGGCGGCTTCCTTTGCCAGTATGATTGGGTGGCGGTAGTCATTGCAGAATACCCGGCAGCCGACTCGCAGTGTGCTGGTTTGCTGGAGTGCCATTGCGATGGCGGGCACCGCACCGAGTAGCTGTGGTGGGTGCCCCGTCGGATCCATTGCGGGACCGGTGCTTAGAAAGTGGTCAGCAA
>CAJQQW010000184.1 GCA_905480565.1 uncultured Halioglobus sp.
GTAATCGTTTTTTAGAGAAGAAAATATGTTGAAAGAGTTATTGCTGTATATGCACATCTTCGCCGGTTTCTCATCACTGGTGGCGGCATTGATTGCGGCGTTTAACAAAATTTTCGATCTAACACACAGTTGGCACGTGTACAGCGGAAGAGTTTTTTTTGCCGGCATGATCATAATATTTCTGACCGCGGTACCGATCGCCCTAATGACTGGTGATTTTTTTCTATTACTCGTCGCAATTTTCAGTGTTTATCTAGCGCTGTCGGGTTGGAGCTATGCAAGAAATCGGCAAGGAACACCGGCTTTCTTGGATTGGCTGCGTTCATTTGGAATGGCCGCTGCGTCTGTGGTCATGGCGTTGTACGGGGCTGGCCTACTGATTTCCGGTGATACTAACGGGGTGACCATGCTCGTATTTTCGAGTATTGGTGGCTCGCTCAGTATTAGCGATCTAAAAATTCAATATGCAGGAGGGGTCACCGGAAAAGAGCGAGTCATACGGCATTTGACGATGATGCTTGCAGGGTTAATCGCAACAGTGACTGCTTTTCTTGTCGTGAACTTTACGTTCGATCCAGTCTTTGTTTTATGGCTTGCCCCCACCGTGCTTATTACTCCTGTTATAGTAATTTGGAGCATAAAAATAGAAAAGGACGCTGTTCCCAGAGGAATGCCGCAAGACAACGCTTAGCAAAGTATTTATCGTTATGGTCCGCGGAGTCAGGCGTGATAGAGGCAGAGGGAGAATAGATGAGTGATATTAAGCTTTCAATAGACGACACGGAGCGCATCATAGGCCGCATCAAATCGTATTTTCATGATGAACTTGATCAAGAACTCGGCAGCTTCGAGGCGAATTTTCTGCTGGAATTCTTTGCAAAAGAAGTTGGGCCTCATTTCTATAATCGTGGGCTAGCCGACGCTCATATGCTGGTCACAGAAAAATCCGAGGAGATTGGTTATTTAATTCAAGAACTGGAAAAGGCGTGTGTTTAGCTTGGATCTCCTGGGCAGTATTGCGACCTCGTAATTACGACTTAGCGATTAAGGAATCAATAGCCGATAACCCTCGGTTTGGCTCAATGATCGTATGCCGAAAGAAACTAACGATGGCAGGATAGAGCGTCCCGGGGGACGCTTCGGGATCTTGCAAAGGTTGGGTTTCGGCTAACCTGTATTATGGGGGGCAGTTTTGCGCACTGTAAGTTGAACCTACGTTGGCGATGCTCACGTATCCGTTATGGAAGGCATCGACGTCTGTTGCACCATCGGCCACAACAACGCCTATACCAGGGTCACATGATTGCGTCCCGATATCAGGATTCGAAGGTATGCAGCCACCAACGGTCAGCACTGATTCGATGGTACCGCGCAGGGAGAAGCCTGTTTCGCAAGAGGGAATATTGATACTCTCAACCGCATCAAATGAGTTATTCCTGAGTCCAAGACGCCACTCTCTGAACAGATTTAACGTCTCACTGGTTGCAGTGTCAAAATCGAAAGGCCCGACAATAATGTTTACCTCGCCGCCGGTGCTGGTGGCTATGGCTGGAACCCCGCCAATCCTCGCTCGTCTCGCAGCGCCCACGGTGCCGGAAAGTCTGGAAAACTGTCCGATATTCTGGCCTTTGTTCGTGCCACTGATCACAATGTCGGGTGAAAGATTCTGGCTCCGCAACGCCCACAAGACAGCATCGGCCGGTGACCCCGAACCGTTTCTGGGCGAATCCAGATTGGTGCTGGCTATCGCAGTCGCAGGATAGCCGCTCAGCGTGTTGGACGCTTCCTCCGACAGTTCGCTGCGCGGTGAGGTCTGATTGCTGGATCCGGACTGATTAAACTTGGGCGCGACAACCGTTACGCTGACATTGGGCTCCAGACGCAGGGCTTCCACCAACTTATCGATGCCTTCGGCATCAACGCCGTCGTCGTTTGTTACGAGAATTTCAAGCGGTGTGGTGTGCGAACTTGTGTAGCAGGTGCTGGATGCTGTATGGCTAATGGCGCCGTCTAAATCCAGGCACGGATGGCTGGAGGCAAAGACATTGGGGTGATTCTCATAGCCCTGCGCTATCCAGGCGTTCAGCCACCACCTGGAGGAGTCCGACTCAAACTCCACCCAGACATCGCGATCACCGGGGAAGCCTTCGGGTGCGGTTGCGGAAGAAATGCGCCAGGCTACTCCGACAAGCTTCGAGTCATCTGTGGACCCCGCATACAGGCGAATGTTGGGGTTCTGGGGATCAAAGTCAGTGGGCAGTGTTTCGGACATCTGGTATGCGAATCCCACCCAATCCCCAGTAGGCGTGAGGGGCAAAGCTTCCGCGGGGAGGTCGCCTACAGTGGGATAAAGGTTGGCGTTATAGTTGGCGCCATCAAAATTGAGAGACAAGGTTTTACATTCAGACTCCGTTAACACAGACACGCCGGCATCGGAGACACCCTTGCACCACCAGGGCTCGTTGTTGAGGTAACCAACGCGATTAATGTCACGCACTGCCTTGTTGAAAAAACAGCCACTCAACATTGCGGTAAGACTGAGTAAAACCAGAAGGAGGCAGGAACGGTGCAGGCGTGTTGAATTGTGCCGTGTTCTTGTAGTCTGCATATTGCCTGTACTCCATCAATGGTTGCTTTATTTCTGGTTTAGCGTGCGCAAATCGTTGTGTGCGGTATGTAGCATAGACTATAACAAGAATCGTGCCAGCGCGTAGTTAGGGGAGATTTTGGCCCAGCTGACGTTTATTTGTAAAAAAAGCTGACAGTCGCAGGCGGCGCAGACTGTTTTTTAAGACCCAAACGAGCACACATTATGTATGACGTTGGTTGGCGGCCAACAATAGGTCTTGTGCATGGTCTGATAGAAAGTAATTTCCCTGTTGATTCTGCAGATTAGTTTGACTGAACAGTACGCGATCACCTGATTTTGACCCATTGAAGCTTTGAAATTCACCGGTCAATCGCTGATGCTGTAGTGCTAGATACGAATAAGAGAGCAACCAAAACCACATGAACAATATTTCAACCATCAGGCGTTTCATCTTGGCATGGAGTCGGCTTGATCCTGTCGAGTTGTCCGAGTTTTTCACCGATGATGGCGCCTATCACAATATGCCCATGCTACCGTTTGTCGGCAAAGAAAATATAAAAGATTTCATTACGGTATTTTCTGCGAGTTGGATAGAAACGGATTGGCAAGTCCTTAACATCGTCGAAGAAGGCGATACTGTATTTTGCGAGCGTGTTGACAAGACAAAGTCGACCGGGGGTGATTTTAGTGATGCAGGTACTATCGATGGGTTTGGTGTCCCTCTATGTTCAGTTAATTAGCGTGCGGCGATACGGCGTATTCGACGCGGCAGAAAAATACAGGCGGTTGCAGGAATGAGAAAGACCGATAAGAGGCGAGATAATGCTCTAAGAGCCGCCTTAACCGATACATGCGAGATCGCGCTAGAACGGTTTGATGGCTTTAAATGGTTAACGCACTTTGTACACTATTGTGATTTTCCGCAGTCTTTAACTGTCGTTTGCGTTTTTTCTACAAGCTCGCATTTATCGAATTTAATGTCAGCTAACCGAGATAGCGAGTTACGTAATATTGTGAGCGAGCAATTATCGAACATTGACATAAAGCTAAATGATATTAGTCGGCACGTATTTTTTGACTCTGAAGAAAACGGCGCGGATGAAAAGGATTCGAAATGGCTTTCACGCTTCAGGTAGCTTTTATTCGAAAAGGGTGGCCGGCCGATTTTGAGGACAGCAGTATTCCTGAGCTTTCTCTGCAATACGAGGTTCGAAGATATGAAGCCGTTTCTTTACAGGCCACTTGATTGCGCATTAGTAGCGTTCTTTTCTATAACAGTACTGTATGGCTTGTTGTTTAGTCTGCCGGAGGGTCTGGGTGTGCCGGTCACGCCAGACAGTCCCTGGCCTCCGTTGAGAGCGCTGCATGGATGGGCGGTTGCCGAGGAGCCTGCACATCTCGATCCGCCCCCCAACCTCGTTGCCGCTCTGCTTTTTGACGGTTTTTTTCAGGCTCCTGCATT
>CAJQQW010000185.1 GCA_905480565.1 uncultured Halioglobus sp.
TTCTGGATAGCAGCCTCCCACTGAATAATGGAACAGGTTGGCAGGTGCGCTATAGTAGTAACGGACAGAATTTCAGCGTAAGCGGCCAGACATGGGCGATTTGTGCTGCGGTCGACTGACCATCCCGACTTCGATGCTACACAGGCTCAAACCGCATCCGCGCCAAAATATAGCCGCCTCCTATGCTGCAGGAACAGTCATGAATCTCGCGCTGAAAGTCGTGTAGCAAACCACGTTGTCCCCATAGACTGTCGCCGTGATGTCAGATAGCAGTGCTGCATGATGATGTTCGCAATCATACGCTTTGCCCCAGATATTTTTGCCGCCTGGCTGCTGGTCTGCTTCAAACCCGCCGAGACCGACACTGGCCGCAGCGGACAGGCGATAGACCCTTATTTTTTTGAGCGTTTTCAACACCTGTAGTGACCAACTAGCGCGCATGCTCTTCGGTTAAAACGCTTATTCAGCCGACGTCTCCTTGTGAGAGATTTCCTCGCCGCAATGCCAGCAAATGTCAAACGTCGCCGGATTATTGCTCTCGCATTGACGGCAACGCCAATCCGGAGCATCGACCGGCTGCTGCATACCCTCCACTATTTTTATTGCCCGTGTCGCATCATGCTCCCTGACAACCCACACCTCTGGCCAGGCATTTATCGGCGCGAGCTCTCCTATAGCACCAGCGGCATATTCGTTGCGCACCTCGCACTTGATTTGGGACTGCTCCAATAAACTGGCGGCCTGGACCACGATTGCCAGATTGGGATGGGTATAAACCAGTTTCATAGTCCACCTGACTGTTTTACGTGTTCATTCTCACTACAGGGTAGCCCGCCCGGCGTCATTTAGCACCTGCGATGGGGTAATTCGGCTCCAGCAGGCCACCCAGTTCGATCACGGCAGAGCAACGCAGATCAGTCCTTGTTGGCTATACTCACTGACACGATCAAGCAGTGCGAGATATACCATGGTAGCCACACGACGTCTTTTAACGCGGCTAGCGTTTATGTTACTACTACTAAACCCACAAGGAATCACTGCAGAGGAATGGATAGACCTGACCCATACCCTGTCGTCAGAGTCCGTATTCTGGCCCACCGCTGCACCGTTCGAACTGGCGACGGACTTTGAGGGCGTCACGGAGAAAGGCTATTTCTACTCCGCGTACACATTCAAAACTGCCGAGCATGGAGGTACGCATATTGATGCCCCCGTGCACTTTGCCAAGGGACACGACTCGGTGGACGAAATTCCCCTGGAGCGCCTGATTGGTAATGCAGTGGTTCTAGACCTGAGCGAGCTCATTAACGGCGAATGCAATTTCCTTATCACGACCGGCCATATTCTCGCTTGGGAGAAATCCCACGGTCGCATCCCAGAAAACGCTATCATCCTTCTGCGCACCGGCTTTGACAAATATTGGCCGGATACGAAACGCTACTTGGGAACAGACCTTAAAGGCGAAGCGGGCGTCGCTGCCCTATGCTTTCCGGGCCTGCGACCTGAGACGGCCACATGGCTTGCACAGCAAAGAAGTATCAAGGCAGTTGGGATTGATACGGCCAGCATCGATTACGGACAATCCTCTGACTACCGCGCTCATGTAAACCTGATGAGTCGAAATATTCCCGCATTCGAGAATATCGCAAACCTTGACCAGCTGCCTCCTACAGGCGCCTTCGTCGTTGCACTACCGGTCAAGATCAAGGGAGGCAGCGGCGGCCCGCTGCGTATCGTAGCGCGCAAGGCCTCATCACGCTGAATGCAGAGTTATTCACTTTTTGAGGCAGCCTTATTTATGGCCTCCAGCCATAACAATGCATCGGCAATAAAATATTCCAGATAGGTCGGTTACACTGCGCTGTTTGAAACACCTTTACCGCTACCTGCTACTGTTCGCCCCTCGGAATACCGAGGCCATAAACCTGCGGCGGCGCACCTAAGACCGGTGCGAGCCCCGCTTTCGCGCAGCAAGCCAACGCTTCTGGTGCTTCATCACTTTCAGCGCTGCAGTAAAAACGCGCATGTTGGCATCGGGCACGCCGCTCTCGCCGATTTGACTTAACTGCGCGTAATACCAGAACTGGATTCCAAACGTTCCCAGTGTGCGCAGCGCATCAGATTTATCCAGAAAGGAGAGCCAGGAAGGCCACATTGCTAGACTATCTTCAAAGCGAGGGAGCTCCTCTCTGCCCTCAAGAATCTGACGGGGCGCGTCGCCCACTACACACATGGGACGGCCTATACCAATCAGGTCTGCGCCTCCCTGCTGTAGCGCATTCTCCATACTGTCGCGTCGGCGAAACCCACCAGTGACCATTAGCGGTATTGATACCGTCTTTCGCATAGCCAAAGCAAAGTCGACAAAGTAGGCTTCTCGAATTCTGGTTGATTCCTGCAATACCTGCTCGTCGGCCTCCTCCATCCCAGTGACGCCCAACAGTCGCGGCTGCTCATAGGTACCCCCGGATATCTCAACTAAATCTACACTGGCCTGCTCGAGCCAACGAACAACGTGCTGGCTCTCTTCGAAATCAAATCCACCCTTCTGAAAGTCAGCGCTGTTAAGCTTGACCGACACCGGAAAAGATTTACCTACCGCCCCACGGACATTATCCACGATATCCAGTAACAGACGCGCTCGATTCTCCAGACAACCACCGAACTCGTCGCTACGCAAATTGGTTCGAGGACTGAGAAATTGGGATAAAAGATAACCATGTGCAGCATGTATCTGCACGCCCGTAAAACCAGCTGCCTTAACAGCAGTAGCACAGCGGGTAAAGCCCTGCACTATGTCTTCGATCTCTGCCTTTGTAAGAGGCTCCGGTGTACCGAACTGTCCTCCGGGCAATCCCACCTTGACTGCCGAGGGGGCTTTCGGCCGCGGATTCACCGGCTTTTGTGTCTGCCTTCCTGCATGACTAATTTGAGCCCAAAAATGATTGCCACCGCGAGTTGCTACGGCCGCCCAGCGCCGCAATGCCGACAACATTGTGTCATCTACTTCACTCTCGATCACCACGTTACCGGGACGCTCAAGGTGATCTCCGTCAACAATAATGTTTCCGGATAGCAGCAGGCCTGCACCGCCATCACTCCAAAAGCCATAAAGCCGCTCCAGCTCAGGCGTTGGAATACCCTGTGGTGAGGCAAGTCCCTCGGTCATAGCGGCCTTCGCGATTCGGTTAGGGATCACTGCGCCACAAGGCAGTTTTAGTGGCTCTGAAAGACAGTGTTTACTCAAGTTATCTCCGCCATACAATCAATGCAACCGCAGGAATTCTGCAAAAAAATCGCAGTTATTGGTGCGTGAATGCCTTCTACAATTAATGGTGGCAGTATCGGATCGAACACCTGCAAAAAAACGCGTTACCGCCAACCCCGCACAGCCGCCTTCAGTTTTCTTATATAAAACCACATTCGCCGGCGATAGCGGCGTCGCCAAAAGTCACTGAGACGCATACAGTTCACTCGAATATATCAAGCTGAGCAGCATACTCAATTATGAGAGACGCATCTTCAGATAGAAGAAACCCACTCGCAACAGCTTCGTTAGTAGAAGCCTTGACGGCATTCAGGTATGCCTCGTTATCCGCGTACAGCGACGCAATAGTGTTTGCATCCAACAATTTTGTTGTGCCGAAAAGGCGGTTGCAAAAACCGAAACTTTCCGAAGAATTGCCCTCGCCAGATAGCGTTGCAAGCGGCGCATCGACAAAAGATGTCCTGATACCACCCAAGGCAATTCCCAAATCATCGCGCGACAGAGCAGGTATCGCTTCGTCCACAACAAGCCGATCCGCTATCGTGGGGAGCGTGCCTTCGACCACCCATGCTGAAAGAGCTGCAATGGCGGCTTTGACCAGGAAGTGCTGTGGCCCGGTATTTATAGGCTTGTCACAGAAGAGTGGATTCTCAAACACAGCAGCCACATTCGGATCATCACCGTTGTCGGAGCGGTTTGTGGCCGTTATATAGTAGTCTGCATGTGCAGTGCCGGCGGTCTCCCACAAGCGGAAATAATCGGAATCCGCCTGCCTGTTCAGGTAAGAGCTCAGTGCCACCACATCAGACTCTGTTTGCAGCATCATCACGGGTTTTTCCAAATCATCTCTTATCAATACAATTTCTGGCGCGGGTATATCCGCCTGGGGCGATTGCGATAAGGGCGCACTGCTGTAATAGCGGCTATGGATAAAATAACCGTCGTACATTCTATGCTGTCTGGAAAGCGCATTAACGTACGTTAGCAAGCGATATGCTGACTGCGATTCACCTGCCGCTAAAAGAGCGTCAAAACCGAGCGACCCAAGAAGCCCTTCATCAGAATCACTTCTGATCAAATTCCCGATCTGCGAAAAAATCGAATAAGAAAAGCTGTCGCCGGGGTGGCTCAGTGCCGAGTATCGCTCAGGGCGTGTTTCCTTCAAACTTTCTACACCGCGTGATTGAGCAGATACGCCAATCCACGCGTAGCCTCTGCGGGTGAGCTCGGTATGTGCCAGCATCCAGTCATTCCCCAAGTCTGAACCTGCTGAGACATTCAACCACTCCACAATCACTACCCCGTTATAATTCGCAGGGTTAGCTGGCTTGAATACGACGACTCGAGTTTTATATTCAGCAACCTCAGCAGCCTGAACGTCCCATTCTCCGATAGACGTCAACTCATTCACATTGGTATAAGATTCGGCTTCTCCCGAAACGAAATATTCGGCTTTCTCGTAACCGCGGTCATCAAAAAATGGGCCAGGCAGTAATGCGTCGCCAACAGTAGGGGTACTGAATTCCGGTACAGGAACCGCGCTATAGGAGAAATCTTCATTATCGTTATTGTTGTCGCTGTCACTGCACCCGGTCAGAGCCACTACCAGCACAAAACACAATCCGAAATAATTAGAAGAAGCAATAAGTTTCATTGTATGAATCCATGTTTGGCTGGAGTAAAAGTATGTCGACGTCCATTATCGAAATAAGCTCAACGGACACCCTGAGCACAACGAGTTTGTCAGATTTAGGCTTCCGGTGCCAATCCGTGGCAGGGATTAACGTGTTTTTAAAGGTTGAACCACCTCAACCAGTACCTCGCCAACTGACCCCGAAGGCTCCTCTATTTCGAGAATATTCGCCATTGTGCTGGCAATATCATAGGGCGTGACGGCTCGACTGACCCGTGCCGGTTTCACCCCGTTACCGGCGAACACAATGGGTACATGTCGATCATAATGCCAGGGAGAACCATGGGTAGCCGCCACGGTGAGACCGTCAAAGTCCGCGATAAATTCCTGAGATCCGAATACTACGTGCACATCACCTGATCGCTGCAACAGGTAATTGGCTGCCGCCATCTTCGCTATGGGATTGTCCGGAAGCAGGCCTGCCGCGATATCGGAACCTGCAAACGCGGTGAATACCTCCGGACGCTGTATCAACAATTGCGCAACCTCACGCTGTATCTCTGCCAGATCGAGGCCCTTCGCAGCAATTAACTGTTGGTCCAAATATACATAAGGAGTGAAAAAGGTCTTTACCAGATCGACATCGACGCCGAGAGTTTGTCGCAATGCCTTGTTCAGTGCCGCGGTATCGAAATATTCCGGATCTACATGCTCTACATGATCACCCAACGACCGAAGGTAGCCTGGGACTTCCGGACCCCCATGATCAGCAGATAGAACGATCAGGGTATTCTCCAGGCCCACCTTTTTGTCGATGAATGAAAGTAACTCCGCGAGAATACGATCCAGCCGCAGCAGGTTATCTTCCATTTCCAGACTGGAGGAACCGAACAGGTGCCCAATATAGTCAGTGGACGAGAAGCTTACTGACAGAAAGTCGGGTATCTCGTCCTGCCCCAAGTCCTCTGCATTCACCAGTGCTTTCACGAAATCCAGTGTAAGCTCGTCTCCCGCAGGGCTCACCGTAAGCAAGGTGGTAAAATATTTGTCATCGCGCGCACCCCAGGAATGTGGAAACGTTCGGTTAAATCCTGGGAAATCGGTTTCCCATGGACTATTGTCCTCCGAAAGCCGTTGGTAGCTCTCTGGGCTATTTAACAGGGTCCAGCTATTTCCTGCATACTCATTCAACTTACCCGCGCCATTCCACTCTGCAACCCAGTCTGGGTAGGCATTATAATAAAAATCGGAAGTGACAAAATTTCCCGAGGACTTTGAGAACCAGAACGCCTTGCCTGATCTTCCCGCGAGCGGCACGGCACCGCGGTCCTTGACCGAGACTCCGAATATCTTGCTGGCGCCGCCATAGCGGTTTGCGAGCTCATCTGAGAACGTTGAGCTAAGCATGCCGCGCGGCGATCGCCCATCGGTAGTCGCAACTCGCTGGGTGGGGTCTATCTCGCGCGCTTTATCAACACCGGCATCGGCACTCAACAACGAATAGCGAGAATCTTCAATATTATAGACAAGCTCATTGCTGTCACGATCAAACCAGATATTGCCCACCATGCCGTGCACCGCCGGGACCGTTCCCGTAGCCAGCGATGCATGCCCGACAATGGTCTCAGTATTGGCGTGCTGGTAGGCTGCGCTGGTGAACCAAACGCCTTTATCTGCCAAGTAACGAAACCCACCTTTGCCAAACTGGTCCATGTGTCGCCAGGGCAGATCCCCTCGCAGTTGATCGACTGTTATTTGCAACACGAGGCGTGGCTGCGCCAAAGCCGGCGCGGAGCCGAGCGCGCTTAAGAGTAGTAACAATAATAGGCGTTTTGACATAGAGAATTCCGACGAATGAACCAATCACTTGCATTGGTAAGTCTAGAGCCCACCGCCCCGAATGAACACCCCCGAAAGAGCATATTCGCTTTGCAGCCGGCTTCAGGAATGAGCTGCATGGACCTGAGGATTTACAACCCACCGCGTAATGACAAATCCAAATGGGGGGGTTTGACGTAATGTCTGTTATAAATGAACGCAACAAAAACAACGGGCACTCCCAGCTTACTATGTATACTCTGACTACGCATTTAGCAAAGAACACTGAGGCCTTCGGCTTGATAGCCACCGCAGCAATACTGCTACTCACGTTGACCGCTTGCTCTGACGGCAGCAATTCGGGGCCAATAGCAGCACCGATAGCCAGTGAACCCCTTCTCAGCGGCTGCAGCGATTCCAATAGCTGCGCCTCAAACCCGCCACTGGAAATCGGGGGAGAAAGGCTGGCAACGGTCCACATTCCAAGTGATTACGATTCAAATACCCGTTACCCGCTGCTGATTGTGCTGCATGGATTTGGTGCTACCGGTGCTATCGAGTCCCTCTACCTTGGCTTCACTCAACGCGTAGACGCAGAACAGTATGTGTTGCTAACGCCAGACGGTACGCTCAATGCCAACAACGAGCGATTTTGGAACGCTACACCTGCCTGTTGCGCATTTGATGACACAGAGCGTAGCGTTAACGACGTCGCCTATATCAGAGGCTTGATAGAGGAAGCCGCTTCAACTTACAGCATCGACACCAGCCGGGTTGCGCTGTACGGCCATTCCAACGGTGGCTTTATGGCCTTACGCCTGGCCTGTGAAGCATCAGACATTGTCACTACCGTGATCAGTCTGGCAGGTTCTACGTGGGAGAATGCTGAATCCTGCGGGCCCGCTAACTACCCCGTCTCGACAATGATTCTGCATGGCACATCCGATGAAACTGTC
>CAJQQW010000186.1 GCA_905480565.1 uncultured Halioglobus sp.
TCTCTGGCAGAGACACGTGCTAATCGATACCGTGAGGCTCTGCGCGAGCGGGGCGCATTTTATAGCAGTATTGGTCCTTTGTGTAGGGACAGAGACATGGGCAGGGAGAAAGTATTTGAGCGATCGCCTCTATGACATTGCATTACTTGAGCCCTTGATCGCACGGGGCTGCACTCTCATCACCCCCAACCAGCGCCTTGCGCGGCGTATACGAACCGAGTGGGACAGGCGTCAAGCCGAGCAGGGAAATTTGACCTGGCCTCGTCTGCCAGTGTATCCACTGGCAAGCTGGCTACTGGATCACTGGCGACAGGCGGTGGCCCGTGGTGAATTGTCACCGCAGTTGTTGCTCGAGTCTGGACCAATACTGCAGGTTTGGCGACATGTCATCAAGGAGTCCGCCGCTCGGACTGGTTCCTACCATTTACTGCGCGCCGACGATGCTGCAGAACTAGCCGAGCAGGCCCGGCAAAATCTGTGCTTGTGGCAGATCGAGTGGCGGCAGAGCGCGCTGCATGAAGAGTTCGAACAGGAGACGGATAGCCGCATCTACTGGTCTTGGCTAGAGGCGTTCGAGCAAACTTTGCGTGATTCTGGTCAGGTGACTGCAACTGATTGCGTCGAAGCGCTTTTGACACTCAAGGAAAAGGCGCGAGAAAGTGTCGTGCTGGTGGAGTGTGGTGAGCTGGCCCCTTTGTACCGGGCAGCCCTTGAACATGTCTGTCCATCGATAGAATCTGCGCCCTTGCCTTCCCGCAGCGCCGAGCGCCTGCTGCACGTGTTCCGAGACCGTAGGGAAGAATTGCAGGCTGTGTCTCACTGGGCTGTGCAACGAGTACGTCATGACCCCCACCAGACGATCGGTATAGTGACTGGCGATAGTGCGTCCGAGAAGGTGGCTCTCGAATATCTGTTGCGACGTGAGTTTGGTTGCCTCGGTGAGAATTACGACGCGCTGCCGGTGAACTTCTCCAGTGGAATACCCTTGTCCCAGGCGCCTCTGGCCAGGGATGCCCTTGGGGTTCTGTCCCTCGCGCTGAGACACACAAATGTCGGTCAGGTGAGCCGACTGTTGAAATCACGCTTTCTTGACCTTCCCGATTCAGGCGGGTCTCTGGCGCAGCTATTCTTGACCCGACTGTATGACCTCGGCAGGGAGCAGTTAGACGTGTCGGAGCTGCGCTTTCATGCATGTGAAACCAGTCTTTCTGAGCATCGTGGTTTACGGCTGGGCAAGTACCTCCTTGATATGTACCGCATGGCAGAGTTGAACCAGCCAGCACTGCCTTCCGTGTGGGTGGGTCGATACAAGACCATATTGGGGCTGTGGGGTTGGCCCGGCAAAGGGCTCGACTCCCTGGAGTATCAGCAGATGGAATCGTGGGGCCGGATGCTCGATACGTTTCGGGGCTTTGACGCGGTCTGTGGCCCGCTGAATTACCCTGATGCGCTGTCTCTGTTGCGTGAGACGTGTTCGCGTGCCATTTCTCACCCCCAAACGGTCGATGCGAGTGTTCAGGTATTGGGGCCACTGGAGGCGGCCGGGCTCAGCTTCGACCACCTCTGGGTGATCGGGGTGCAAGCCTCCGTATGGCCTGCAGCAGCTCGCCCGAATCCCTTTTTGCCGATTCGACTGCAAGTTCGTCACGGAATGCCCCGCGCCACTGCAGAGCATGAGTGGGAGTTTGCCCGCGGGCGCATGGCGCAGTATTTGCGCACCTGTAGCACCGTTCACGCCAGCTACAGCGCCTTCGTCGACGGCGTGGCCGATCGTCCCAGCATGCTGTTGCAGGAATTTGAACGTGCGCCCGTCGAGGCGCTTCCGGCTGTCGCTGGCGGCTGGCTGAAGGCGCAAAAGCAGGGTCGCCTGACGTGTGAAAACGACTCCCGTGCACCCTCGCTGGATCCCATGGCGGAAGTAAGTGGCGGGAGTAGTTTACTCGAAGCACAGTCAAACTGCCCATTCTCAGCGTTTGCGCGCCAGCGATTGAAAGTTGCCCCTTTGGGAGCTTCCGTTATCGGGCTATCGTCTGCTGATCGGGGCACCCTGCTGCATGAGGCCCTTTATGTGTTATGGGGCGAGTTGGAGGACCACCAGGGCCTGGCTGCACTGCATGCCGCTTCGCAGGATGCAGCGATTTCTCGCGCCGTAGAGGCCGCTATTCAGGCCGGTCGGCGTAAAATGGGGCGGCTACTCAATGGGTCCTTTTGGGCGCTTGAATCGGAACGCATGGCAACATTGTTACAAGAGTGGCTTGCGATCGAGCGACAGCGTGGCGCATTCAAGGTAGCTGCACGCGAGCATTCTCTGGAATTGAAGCTGGATCGATTGCAACTCAAACTGCGTGTCGATCGCATAGATGAGTTACCTGACGGTGGGCGAGTGATCATCGACTATAAATCATCCAAATCCAAAACCAGTGACTGGATGGGCGAGAGGCCCGCAAGACCGCAGTTGCTGCTCTATGGGGTAGCGGAGCCAGAGTCGACTGCGGCGTTGAGTTTTGCCCAGGTGCGCCCCGGCGAGTGTCGTTACGTAGGACTGGGGCGGGTGGAAGCGGCAAAGGGAGTAAAAACAGATCTTGGTGCCGCGCAGAAGGCCGGCATGCTTGTCGAGAGTTGGGAGCAATTGAACGAGCGCTGGCGCGAAATACTAACTGCCCTCGCAGAGGACTTTCTGTCGGGTAACGCAGCTGTAGAGCCCCTGTCAGCGTCGACCTGCACCTGGTGCGGACTGCAACCCCTGTGCCGTGTGGAGCGGGAAGCGCCCGTGCTGGAGAAGGGCGTATGAGTGTGATCGCAGACCACCCCGAACGCTGTGCTGCCCTTGATCCCATGCGCAGTTTCTGCGTTGCGGCACCGGCAGGCTCCGGGAAAACCGAACTGCTGATACAGCGCTACCTTGTCCTGCTGGCTCGAGTATCGCGACCGGAACAGGTCGTCACGATTACATTCACGCGCAAAGCAGCGGCGGAGATGCAGGAACGAGTAATTCAGGCTCTACAAGCAGCACGAGACGGATGTCCGGTCGACGGTGAGCACGAGCAGGTAACCCGAAATCTCGCCAGCGCCGTGCTCTCAATAGATGATCGCCTGGGATGGCAGCTGTTGCGTGATCACTCGCGCTTCACGATTAAGACCATCGATAGTTTTTGCGCCTCATTGAGTCGGCAACTACCCCTGTTGAGTGGACTCGGTGGGCGCGCGGCGGGACAGGATGACGTGAGTGAATATTACGAAGAAGCGGTGAGAGAGCTGTTTCGTCATCTCGATGAGGACGGGCCGGGTGCTGATTGTCTTAAAGCGGTATTGCGGTGCTTCGATAACAATTGGGAGCGCTTGGCGCATTTATTAACCGCGATGCTGGCACGTCGCAGTCAGTGGCGCGGTTATATTGACGTCAACCGTGATCCACTGGAGACTGAGAAATATTTGGTCAGCGCGGTAGACGCCCTCGTTGCCGCAGAGCTGAATGCATTGAATTGCATGCTAAAGACACACAGTGATGAGCTGCTTGCGCTTCTTCAGTATGCAGCAGAAAACCGATCGGAGGATCCTCCTGTCGACTTTCCCGGGAGTTCCGTAGCAGACATAGAGACCTGGAGAAAGCTGCGAGAGCTGTTTCTTACGGCTTCGGGTAGCTGGCGCGCCAGGGTCGATAAAAGACAGGGCTTTCCCGCAGGTGACGCGACGGCAACGCAGTGGAAGACACGTTGGTCGCGTCAGCGGGAGGCATTGGAAGCGGTGGAGGGATTGGAAGAAATGCTAGCGCTACTGGCTATTATGCCGGTAATGACTAGAGGGAGTGAGAGCTGGCAGTTGGTGCTGCATCTGTCGCGCCTTTTGCCTCTGTTGGCCGCCGAATTACTGCTGGTTTTCGGACGACATGGTGTGGTGGACCACACACAGGTTGCCCAGTCAGCTCTGCTTGCCCTCGGCGAAGATGATGAGGTTACCGACCTCGCTCTGCGACTGGACTACCATATCGAACACATTCTGGTAGATGAGTTTCAGGATACTGCTGTGACGCAATATGATCTGCTGCAAAAGCTGACTCGCGGCTGGTATGAACACAACGCAGAGAACCCTGATGCACCTCGAACACTGATGATAGTGGGTGACCCAATGCAGTCCATCTATGCTTTTCGAGGCGCCAACGTTGGCTTGTTTCTCAACGCCCGGCAGCAGGGTTTCAACGGTGTCGTCCCTGAGTATCTGCAACTGGAATGTAACTTTCGCTCTGACGGAGGCGTCGTTCAGTGGGTGAACGAGACGTTCCGCGAAGCCTTCCCGCAGAAAAATGATGCATTGATGTCACAGGTTAAGTACAGCCCAGCCACCGCAGTTCGCCCAACCGACCTGTCCCCGGCGGTAGATATGCGCGGATTCTGCGGCGATGGCTCACTGGACGCGGAGGTGGCACATATTTGCGACTACATTGAGCGGCATGCTTGTGCCGAGGAAACGGTTGCGGTATTGGGGCGTGGGCGCAGTCACCTGCAGCCGGTGATAGATGAGTTGAAGCGCAGGCGAATCAATCACTATGCGCAGGACATGGATAGTCTTGCCGCGTCATCGGTTGTCTCGGATTTGATGCAATTGTGTCGTGCGCTTGCCAGCGACGCGGATCGCCTCGCCTGGCTTTCCCTTTTGCGGGCACCTTGGTGCGCGCTCTCCCTCGAGGACCTGTTGCAGGTTGCTCATTTTTCAGACGATGCACCCTACACGCCGATCTGGCAATCCCTTCTCAATGCTGAATGCCGGAAAAGCCTCAGTGACCGAGGCAGGCAGAGCCTCAATCATATCCTGCCGGCCTTGGCATTCGCTCGGCAAAAGCAAGACAGATTGGGCCTGAGAGCGCTTCTGGAGCAGACCTGGGAGAGAATGGGCGGGCGCGAGTGTGTCGAGCGAGTGGCAGAACTGGCAGATGTAGAACAGTTTATGCAGCTGCTGGAGCAGGCTGAGGCGGAAGGGATAGGATTACAAATACCTTGGCTGGAGCGTCGATTGGAAAAACAGTTTATGAGCGGCGGTGATGCGGATGCGCCTGTACAGTTAATGACCTTGCACAAGGCGAAAGGCCTTGAGTTCCCCCGCGTGGTAATTCCCCAGCTGGGAAAGTCGACCCGGGGCAACGATAGGGACCTGCTGCGCTGGGAGGAGCATGCCGATGCAGCGGGGGCACACCATTTCCTGTTGGCCGCCGATGACGGAAGCAAACCGGGCCACGCGAGCCTTTATAATTACCTGGGTTATCTGCAGACAAAAAAAGGGCTGCTTGAAAATACTCGTCTCATCTATGTTGGCATCACCCGCGCGTGCCATCACGTGTTGCTGACGACGCAGCTTGCCTGGGACGATAAAGCGGATGCACCGAAAGCGCCAGCCAAGGCCAGCCTGCTGCACACAATTTGGCCAACATTCGCTCGACAAATGCAGTTACACGTTACAGAGCAGACATTACCGGATGAACATGCCGCCAAGAGGCGACCCCTTGTGCGCCTGCTGCGGGAGGAGAAAGGCGAGGTCTTCAGGTCTGCACCTCCCGCCATTCTGTCTTGCAGCGCACAGGATAACGCAGACAATCACGTTGAACGCAGCATTGGTACCGTTGTGCATCGGGCGCTGGAGCTGCTATCGCAGAGGCGCCCACTACCGACTGCGCCGAACGGGGAAGATCGTAAACTTTGGCGTTATGAATTGCAGTCGCATGGCTTATTTGGAGAGTCTCTCTCTCAGGCGCTTGATCGTGTAGATCGCTCTGTCTCTCTAACCCTGTCATCGCCCGCAGGCCGCTGGGTGCTTGCAGACAGCCACGATCAGATTCGCAACGAGTGGGCAGTCGCGTCCGTGCAGACTGATGGCAGCATCGCTGACCTCATACTCGATCGTACGTTTGTGGATTCGACAACGGACTGCCACTGGGTTATCGACTACAAGAACAGTCAGCCTCAGGATGGGGAGTCACTGGAATCATTCTATGCGCGAGAAATGAAGAAGTATGATCAACAGTTGCGAGGCTATGGCAGAGCGATAGAAGGGATGAGCAAAAGAACAGTCTATCGAGCACTATTTTTTACCGCACTCGGTAGCTTGCAGCCGTTTGATAATGCGCCGGTACCGGAGGAAATCCGGGTTTGACCGAGATTGATCCCCGAGTCATTCGCAACGTTGTGATTCTGACCGGGGCGGGCATTTCGGCAGAATCCGGACTCGCAACGTTTCGTGATTCGGGTGGTCTGTGGGAGGGACATGATCCTATGGAGATAGCAACACCAGAGGCATTTTCCAGAAATCCAGAACTCGTCTACCGCTTTTATAATGCCCGGCGACGGCAGATGGGCGATGCCCAGCCAAACGACGCACACCGTGCGCTTGCCCATTTGCAACGGGACTATCCTGGTGATGTATTTCTTGTCACGCAAAATGTAGACGATCTGCACGAGCGTGCCGGCAGCGCCCACGTTTGTCATATGCACGGTGAATTGATGAGTGTTTTGTGCCAGCGTTGCGGGGCTCGGAGTCCGTGGCAGCTCGATTGCGACCAATCTACGATTTGCCCGGGCTGTGGCTCAAGCGGTGACGTGCGTCCAGATATTGTTTGGTTCGGTGAGATTCCCTACCGCATGGACGATATCGGCCGGCGCCTGAGCCAGTGCGATCTGTTTGTCGCGATAGGAACCTCCGGCGTGGTCTATCCTGCGGCAGGGTTCGTCCGCAAAGCGCGACAGGGTGGCGCCACCACTCTCGAGATCAATCGTGAGCCAAGTGAAGTAACCAGCGAGTTTCACCAGCAGCGCCTCGGCCTCGCAACGCGAGAAGTCTCGGCCTTGGTAGAGGAACTGCTGGCAGCTTAGTTGTGGGTCGGTTACTCGGGCGCTTGCGCGGTTTTCTCAAGGCTCATAGCCAGCGCTTCGGTATAGACCAGCACTACCGTCTGTCCCAGGGTAACGCCTTCCATCTTCTCCGGCTCGACATCGCTAATCAGGTGCAATTTGCCTCGCGAATCCTTTACGGTGACGGTGCCAAATTCGCGATTCATACCCTCAATTGTGACAACGGCGCGAATGATGCGTGCGCCAGCCACACCGGGAAGATCGGGATCATCAGAGACGGTGCTTTCCTCGAGGACGAGCCAAGGTTCTGCCAGCTCCTCTTCAGTGGGTTCGCGCACTTCTCCCTCTAGCGCGGCAAGATAGGTGACCAGCAGGCGATCACCAATCGATACGTTCTCAAGGTCTGTAATCTGTTCCTGCGCAGTGACTGTGAGAGTTTGCCCATTCGGCCCCTGCAGGCTGACCTCCCGGGTGTCCAGATCTATAGCAGTGACGATGGCCTCTACTTGAATAGCGACTGCGCGACCGCTGGGTTGTTCATTAGTGCTGGTCGCAGGTTCTGCACTTTCATGATGTGCTGCCTGCGCCAATGTGACCAGGGTGAGAGTAAGACAACCCGCCAGCAAGCGCGGCAGACTATGGGTAAACCTGTTGATTAGGTGGTGCATCAATTAGCTCCTTTTCATTCATTGGCAGGCATTAGCGCCTGATCGCTTCGAGTGAATACGATTGTGTAAGGTACGCCCGTCAGGGGCCACACTGCAAGCCCCCGACGGACAGCTTCTGGGCCTAGCCGCCGCCCAGGTAGAGAGTGAGTTTCTGTCCGGGCTGAAGGTAATCTTCCGGATCCAGTTTGTTCCAGGCAATAATATTGCCAACGGATACTCGAAAACGGTTCGCGATCAGGTAGAGGGAGTCGCCGGCCCGTACCAAATAACCTTGC
>CAJQQW010000187.1 GCA_905480565.1 uncultured Halioglobus sp.
GAGCAAATTGACTAACATTCAATCTATATCGAACCAGGCAGCACAATTGATCATGTCAGAAGCACTTCAATAGCGCTTGTATGTATTCATGGGGCAATTCTAGCAAATTCGACCCTTAAGTTTTTAGTATCAGGCGAGCATCAATAGAAGGAGTCGCTATGTTTACGAACATGCAGAACGGTACAGCAGAGGACTGGGCGGTTATCGGAGCAGCGCACCAGGAACATTTCAGTAAAACACCGGCCCATTTGATGGATATGCTGCGCAGCCTGGAGCAGGTCTCGGTGGGCTTTGCATGCGACCAGTTGCAACACAGTTTGATGACCGGCACGCTGGCTCGCCGCGATGGTGGCAGCGACGAAGAGGTGGCTATCGCGCTACTGCACGACGTGGGAAAGGCCGTAAATATCCCCAATCATGGCGCGATAGGAGCTGAGTTGATGCGGCCCTACGTGTCGGAGGATGCGTACCATGCGATCTATAATCATCAGCACTTCCAGGGTAAGTACTACTACGAGTTTGCCGGTGCTAACCCCAACATGCGTGACAACTATAAGGACGAGACTTGGTACGATCTGGCCGTCAAGCTGGTAGATCGCTGGGACGCGCCCGCCTTCGACCCCGAATTCGAAGTCGACCCCCTGGAGTCTTTTGAACCACTACTGCAAACACTATTTGCACAACCAGCACGCATTCTTTGAATCGCAGGTCATGGTCGGCACTGATGCACAGGGATTTACTCGCATTCGGCAGTCGTGCTGAGGTTGACTCGATCACGCCTGCCGCGCCGCCACACGGCGGTGATGCGACTACCGATATTGCTTTGGCTGCAGCAGCATCACATCTGGCCTGCTGATAGACATCGACCACCTCGCCATCTTGATCCACGGCCCGCCACAGGTAGTATTGCTTGCCATTAATTTTTACGAAGACTTCATCGATGTAAAAGGTATCGCCATAGCCTCGATGTTTTCGTCTCAGTCTTCTGGCGTATAGCACGCCAAACTTGATACGCCAAAATCGGATCGATTCGTGGCTGACAGTAATCCCGCGTTCAGCTAACAGATCTTCGATGTCACGGTGGCTCAGGTTGAATCGGTAGCAGAGCCAGACGGCGTAGGAGATAATATCGGGTGGGAATCGGTGGCGTTTATAGGTGTTCATCACCAGATTCTATTAATTCTGGCGAGTTAACCTGGCAACACCTTAGCAGCAGCTAAAAGCCAAAACCTGGCACCTGGTGAAGCGACCCCTGATGCCCGCTTTCACCGCATTGCGGACCGGCGTGTTTGCCTGTCTAGACTTTATGGCCAAGACGTTTCTTATACTTACTTTCCCGCCCTCGTTTCCCCATAACCAGCATCGCAATCACCAGGAATAGCATTGCCCACGGTGGCATTGCCGGGACCGCTTTAGGTGGGATTACTGGTGATGGCCGTGTGGTGAAGGAAGGCATATTGCTGGGTGGTCCATCGCCGTTCGCGCTTACTGCCACGACAGTAACCCGATACTCGGTATTCGGTGCCAGGCCGGTAAATGTCACAGTCAATGTATCTGGACCCGAAACATCAATGCGCACGGGCGCCGTGCTGCCGTCGGTGGGCTCAACGATGACGCCGTAGCCGGTTATAGGGAACGCAGGATCAGGGTCCTTGGGCTGAGTCCAGACAACGGTAGCCCCAGAAGTATCAGGATTGGAGACGGCTACAGTAGATGCAAGTGAAAGCTGAACAGCACCTATATCACGAACGGTTCCCGCCGCCTCTGTGCGGGGGTTGCCGAAGATATCCTCAGTAATCGTGCTGCCATCTACAGGGCTAATGAGGACATTAGTAGTGTCGGCATCGGTAACGGTATCGATGAGCAGTCCCGGCGTGCCGCCACCGTCGTCGACTAATGGAGTAACGGCCTGATAGAAGAAAGCAGCGCCGAGAACATTTGGCAGTCCCGGTGCGTCGGTCAGTAGTGCCGGTTGGTTCAGGAGAGTTCGAAGAACATCGGCATCCTGGTCGGCCATGGGCTGCACCCAGTTGGGATTGGGCGCAGCTGTGGCCGTGACGTTACCGCCTGTGGCTTCACGGATCAAAACAGTTGCGCTACCAGGGAATCCGACACTAACGGCGCTGGCTTTCAACTCGATCGTTGCATTTTCCGTCGCGATAATGGCGCCAGGCCCGGTGATAGACAGGCAGGTTCCGAAACAATCCAGAGTGGAAACAGCCACCGTGCTGGCCTCCAGCGTCAGCGAACTGTTACCTGATGTCATGATTCGATCGTGGAGGTCCTGGCCAAACCGGTTGCCCATGAGGAGTGAATTGGTGACTGTTGCCGTGCCGCCACGAAGATTAAGCAGGCCAGACTCGGTGAACCGGGTGCTTGCTATCTTGACTTCACCATCCCACTGTATCGCAGGAATACCAGAAAAAGCGTCAAATCGCGTTCCTGAGATTGAAAGCGTTCCGGCATCCGAGAAGGCATTGATGAACGCATTGCCCCACACTTGACTGCCGTCGGCCCGGCCGGAAGCAACCAAGCCATCATTCTACGCTTCGGAAAAAACGGAGTCGGTGATTGTTACATTTTGGTTTGCTCCTGCCGATGCATAAATAGCACCGGTGTCGCAAAATTTAAAGAAATCGAATGTTCTTGTGGCAGTGACCCGGTTCAGCGTCAGATTAGCATTGTCTCCCCGCAACAGCGCAATCGACCTGAGGCTCGTCATCGTCAAATCGTTGACTGTGACATTGATATTGGCGTCCATGCGAAGCAATCCAACTGGGTTGCTGGAAATGATGGCCTTCACATTCGGGTCCCCTGGGCACACGCCGGGTACGTTCGTAAGCCCATCGGGCGTGACGTATAGGCTGGAGCCGGTAATGGAATGCCCTTTACCCTCAATTACCAGATCGTCTGTCACCAACCCGATATAGGCGTCTTCGGGATCATTTGTGGCAATACCACATACCGTGTCTTTTACATCGGTCACATCAATTAGAAACGTTATCGTATCGAGGCCCGGGCTGGCATTGGCATCTTCCACGGCTTTCTGGAAAGAGCCAGCACCACTGCAGCTTGTGGACGTGACGTCAAAGTTGGCCGCCAATGCCAGCGGAGAGCTGAGCAATAATGCGACCAGACCGCAAATGCCATTGATGTTTTTCACTTGCTACCACACCCAAAATACTGTGCACGAAAGCAGGATACGCTGTGACAAAATAGTAACTTAAATCGATTTTTCAGAAAAAGCAAAAGCGGATTACATAGGGTGGTATGGAGCTACACTGTCAATCGAGTATGAATGAGCACTCCTCGTTAGTTGGGTGTGCGCAGGCTTACCCGGAACGCAGGTGCTGGTCGAACAGAACGCACTCACCGGGGCCACGGGCAGACTGCCACCCGCACAGTGACGCGCCGGTTGGCGACGTCGTTATTGCGCGAAGCAGTATAAGCGAGCGGTTCTGAAGCACTGCTGAGATATGAGGCTGGGTGAGGCGGACCAGCTGGTGACAGAAGGATGCGACCCGAGGTACCCGAAAAATTCGGGACCGCACCCCAGGGTGTAACCCCGGCAAGTATTCTCGGGTAGAGCCCCGCCGAGTTCGCCGAGGTTGCCAGTGTAGGTTTCGCTGGTGAGGAGGACGGGGTGCGACGCTATCGGACAGCCGAAGCCATCAAGATTCGGCCCCTCCAAAGGGCAGCTGTCATCAGCGTCATTCTTGATCAGCGTGCACAAGTAAAGATCAGGAGGATGACGAAACGAAAAATACACAACCTGCGATTAGCAGGCTAGACTGGAGAAGCAACTGGCAGAAAAGTGTCTCCTAGAAAAAGGGTCAACTGGTTCCATAAGGTCTGCCGACGTACAGTACCGACTTAATATCCAATAGTCCCGTTAAATGGAGTTAACCCAATGAAATACATCCTCGCCATTTTAGTCGCTGGAATGACTGGTGGCGTTAGTGCCGCT
>CAJQQW010000188.1 GCA_905480565.1 uncultured Halioglobus sp.
ATTCAATATTCTGTTGCAGGTGTTGGAAGATGGTCGCCTGACCGATGGTCAGGGTCGCACCGTGGATTTTCGCAACACGGTGATCGTGATGACGTCCAATTTGGGCTCCCACCTGATTCAGGAGATGTCCGGAGAGGGAAATTATGACGCGATGAAGGCTGCTGTTATGGAGGTTGTTGGTACGCATTTTCGTCCCGAGTTTATTAATCGCGTAGACGAGTCGGTCGTGTTTCATCCGTTGGAAGTGGCGCAAATTCGTGGCATTGCCGATATCCAGCTCAGGGATCTTCAGGCGCGGCTGGTGGAGCGTGAGTTGGGGCTGGAGATTAGCGATGCGTTTATGGAGAGGCTTGTGTCTGCGGGGTTCGACCCGGTTTACGGTGCGAGGCCACTGAAGCGTGCAATTCAGCAGGAGCTGGAAAATCCTTTAGCACAGCGCTTGCTCGCCGGGGATTTTCCGCCAGGGTCAACGATTTGCGCTGATATGGAAGACGGCAATGCGGTATTTGTGTCACGGTAGCCGCTCGGCGGCTGGGTAGACCTGCCCGCTGGCGGCCGCTTTACTCGCTGCGCTTTTTCCTGCTACAGGATTACGCCGACTAATGTCGGATAACACATTGCTCCTGCTTCAAAAAGCACCTTGCGTCTGTAAGGTGGAGAGGATTCGCCTGCGCAGCGTCTGCAAAAGCGGCGCAAGCCACGTGTTATGATGCACTGATGCGGCGACTGCGGTCTGTGTCCCTCAGCGCTGTCCAGTGTCTCTGAGGTCGACCTGAGCATGAATACGACGAACCAGTCTGTGTTAATAGTGGACGACGAACCTCCGGCGCGAGCGCGTATGCAGCGCCTGGTAGAGTCGTTGCCTGGGTGGGCTGTGGCGGGTGTCTGTGGCACGGGTGATCAAGCCATTGAGCTCGTTGAGGAATTGAACCCGGCCGTGGTGCTGCTGGATGTTCGGATGCCTGGCATGAGTGGCGTTGAGGTGGCTCGGCGAATTGCCGGCAATCCTGCCCCGCCGCCTGTCATATTTGTGACAGCGTACGATGAGTATGCTGTCCAGGCGTTTGACGCGCAGGCGGTGGGCTACCTGCTGAAGCCGGTTCGCAAGGAGAAACTTGAGCGCGCCCTGCATCAGGCCCGTCGCTTGATTCCTGCGGAAGGAACCCAGTTGGCCCCGGCGAAGCCGGGCGCTGCCTCCCGCGACACGATCGCGGTCATGGTCGGCGCTGAGCTGCGCATGGTCCCGTTGCAAGACGTGCGTTTTTTTCGCGCAGATCAGAAGTATGTCACCCTTTACCACGCCGCCGGCGAAAGCGTAATTGACGAGTCGCTTAAGCGACTGGCTGAAGAGCTCAGCCCCAATTTCTTTCGCATTAACCGGGGCATTCTGGTCGCCCTAAGCGCGATTGAGGCGCTGGAGCGCGACGAACAAGGTAGGCCGCTGGTGCGGGTGCGTGAGACGGGCGAAATGCTGCCAGTCAGTCGCCGCCGCTTGGCAGATTTGAGGCGTGCGCTGCTTGCTCGTGAGAGCATCTGATGGAAGAGTTGCAAGCTGGGGAGCAAGTGAAGTCCACGCCGCCGTCGCAGAACGTTGGGCGGATCGCTGGTGGGGCTGCAGCGCAGGCGGATTTTTTTATTCCGGATCTCTGTGCAACGCGCCCCGCAGTGCTATCTATCCTGCTGTCTGAATTGTTGGTATTGGTGCACGTTCTGGCGGGCAGCAGCCTGACCAACTTTGATTGGGATGTGTTTGCCCTCGGCTCTCTGCTGGTGCTGTGGATCGTATTGTTGAGCAGCATTCTGTTGTGTCGCTGCCGAGCGCTGCTAAGCCGTCTCAATTTGCCGCTGGCTGCCTTTGCCAGCCTGTTGGTTGTGGCAATGGTTACATTGGTCATCAGTATGCTATCGCAGTCATTCCTCGCTGAGACGATGTATATCCCAGAAGATGTCTGGTGGGTACTGCGTAATGTGCTGGTCGCGACAGTATTGGCGGGAACCGTGTTGCGTTATTTTTACCTGCAACAGCAATTGAAGCTGCAGCAACAGCTTGAAATGCAGGCTCGCCTCGATTCATTGCGCACACGAATCCGGCCGCACTTCCTGTTCAACACCCTCAACAGTATCGCTAGCCTGATTATTTCTCGCCCGGAAACTGCGGAGAGAGCTGTAGAAGATCTGGCGGAGTTGTTTCGAACAACTCTCAAAGAAAATACGGAATCCAACACCGTAGAGGATGAGGTTCGCCTGACTCGCTTGTACCTGGGTATAGAGTCCCTGCGCCTGGAAGATCGGCTGCAGGTGCATTGGGAAATAGATGAAAAAGCCCTGGGTGCGCCTATGCCTGCTTTGGTGCTGCAGCCTCTGGTCGAGAATGCGGTGTATCATGGTATATCCCGTTTACCGAAGGGCGGTTGTATCGATATTCGCGTTACGCTTAGCGGAGACGATCTCTCTGTATTGGTGGATAATCCGGTGCCGGCCTCGATAGCCCCATCCGCGGGTAGCAAGATGGCCCTGCCAAACGTGGCGCAGCGGCTGCAGGCAACCTTTGGTCTTGGCGCAACTCTGGTGGTTTTCCCGGGAGAGGAGAACTTCCGTGTTGAGCTTCGATACACTGTGCCCACGCTCTGACATTTTCTCCTTCCATAGCACTCGCTTAAAAAGACAGAACTGTGAATTAAGTCACATCGACAACACCAACCTGCCGCTGATCGTCTGGGACCGACCGCTGGTCGGGGCCCTGATGACATTTGTGCAAGCCCTTTGCTACTTTGGAACAATAACCACGTTAGCGTCGGCGCTAGGGATATGAAAGCTCAGCGTGCAAAGCAGGGAGTTTGTCTGAATGAATGGATCGGTTGGTAGCGTGCGCGGTCGGGATGTGTGGCGCAGAAGAGGTATGTTTGCATGACATCCAGACAGCAGAACACGGGGTTCAGTTTGATTGAGCTGATGGTGGTTGTGGTGATTCTGGCCGTCGTGGTCACTGTGGCCTTGCCAGCGTATCAGGGCTACGTGGCGCGAGCCAATCAAGCCATGGCGCAGTCCTATCTGCTTGATGTTGCGCAGATGCAACAGCTTTACTTTAACGACACGCGCAGCTATGCAAGCGCAGCGGACGCGGAGGATCTGGAGTGGGATATTCCCGAGCGTGTGACGGCCAATTATGGCGTGGCTTTCAACATATCCACTGTCATTCCGCTGAGATTTGAGATCGTGGCTATTCCTAGCAACTGTGGCGCGCCGACGGATGGCGAGAGCTACATTGACGATGTGGCGTGTGATGGCGAGTTGTATATAGATAATGAAAACAATCGTCTGCGGGACGATGAGCCATGGTGATACGACGTTGCGCCGGGGGAGGCAGTGATTGGCCGCAGACAGGCTTCACCCTGGTTGAACTGATGGTGGTAGTGGTGATTCTTTCCACTCTGTTAGGCATAGGTGTCCCGCTGTTTGAATACTTCATAAAAGATCAACGCGTAAAGACTACCGCGTCGGATATGCTTGTTAGTCTAATCTTGACGCGTTCTGAAGCGGTTAAGCGCAACGAGAGTGTTGTCTTGACAGCCTATGAAGATGGCTGGTCCGATGGCTGGTTCATTCCGAGTCCGACCGCGGGTGCGCAAGATATATACAATCATCTGCAGTCCGGCACCGTGACGATTGCGGGTCCTGATGAAGTGCAGGTCACGCCCATGGGGCGGGTGCCGCTGACGCCGACCTTTAAGATTAGTGTAGGTGCGGACGGTGAAAAACCGTTTCGCTGTTTGTTTGTTCAGCTCGACGGCCGCGTGGAGATGAAAACTGATGAAGATCAGGTCTGTATAGATTTATGAAGATATGCAGCGGCGATATGCTAGAGCGGAATCAGGGTTTTACCCTGATAGAGGTGCTGATCACAATGGTTGTTCTGGCGATCGGCTTG
>CAJQQW010000189.1 GCA_905480565.1 uncultured Halioglobus sp.
AGCAACTGCAGCAGTGGGGCTGCAGGCAACCACTTGTCTCCGAATAAAACGCCAATCAGAGGCTCTGCAGTGGCACTCATTCCAAAAAACACAGGAAAGGCCAACACCGCCATTAATCGCGTCGCCTTCAACAGGTAACGACGCACTGCCTCCTCACCCTCACCCTCGTGAGTGCGTGAAAATGCGGGAAAGGCCACTGAGTTCAGAAGACCGGTTATCTTGTTAATAGGCAAGGATGCGAGGTGGCTCGCTACCGCGTAATAACCCAATAGTTGATTGCCGAGGAGCTTGCCTCCGATAAATTTGTCTGATTCGCTGAACAGATACCACAGCCCGCGGTCGGTTGTTACAAACAGACCGAAGGACAGGTTAGCTCCAAGGCCTCTCAAGGCGAAACTGGGGATAACCGGGCAGGGGCAAATAAGATTCAACCCGACCGTACGGATCGCGGTACTGGCCAATGTGCCCCAAACCAGAGCCCAAACACCGAACCCCGCCAGAGCCAGCGCGAGGGTTGTCAGGCTACCCGCCACCAAAGAGGCAAAGTCCACCACTGAACGCCCGGCAAACTGTATATTTCGTTCCAGTTCCGCTTGCGGCAAAGTTTCAAAAATCAGCAGCAGGAATTGCAGAGACAACACCTTAAGAATTAGCTCAAGGTCAGCCTCGCTATAAAAATGGGCAATCGCACTGGCGCCGTTCCACAGCAGCAGAAAGAAGCTGACGTTGATAATAATGATTACGCCGAACACCTGACGTCGAGTCTGCGAGTCCAATCGCTTGTGCTGCACCAGCACGGCGTCGAAACCCAGGGTGTTGAGTATGACCAAAAATGACACCAGCACCATGGCCATCGCCATCAAGCCATAATCGCCGGGCGACAGCAGACGAATTACAAATATCGTTATCACCCACGAAGCCAACTGCCCAAGCAGACGGGAGGCCGCGCTCCATCGCAATGCTGACATCACCTTGCTGCGAATTGCCATGCTTCTACTCTCAATCTGACCACAGAGATCAGGACAAATGATTGTCAATGATTTACACAACAATTGCACCCGCAGCAAAAAACAGAAACGCGACGACAAAAACCGGGAGACGCCACTTGTGTTCCCACGACCGGTCTATGATACTTCGACCTCAATCTCAAGGTATTAGTCATGTCCCGCGCAAAGCAGCTATTACGTCAACTGTTCTTCGTTATTGTTGGCGCCCTCCTGCTATCCGGTTGCAACAACACCGAGATTACCTACAGTTATGTGCACCCTGATCTCGCCGGTCGAGACCTCAGCGGCGTACTCGTCGTAGCGGTGACGCAACAACAGAAAGCACGTGTAAAGTTTGAAGACGATTTTACCCGATCGCTGGCGCGTTATGGCGTTCGTGCTGTGGCCAGCCATACGCTCGTGCCGCGGGATGATGCAGTAGCAGACGATATTATTGCCGCCGCCACCAGTGCCGACCTAGACACCATTTTGGTAACCCGCTATATCGGCGAGTCCACCGAAGAGATCTATCATCCGGGTGCGGTGTATTACGGTGTAACGCCGGTTTACGGTGGATCATATTACAATCGTTTCGGGGGCTACTATGCACATGCCTACGAGGTGGCTTACCAACAGCCCGTATGGACTAGCAATGTGACCCACACATTGGTTTCAGATCTGTACGTAACCAGCACCCATGAGCATTTGTGGCAAGCGGTGTCAGAAACACTGCAGGCTGGCAGCACCGAGCAAGTCCGGGACGATGCCATCAAGGGGCTCATCGGCAACCTCAAAGAACAAGGGCTCATTAACTGAGCGGCCTCAGCGCTTTTTCCTATTGAGAAGGATAGCCCAGCCTGCTCAAACTTTGCGTAATCTCCTCAAACACCTGAGGTTCATCGACAGTCGCCGGCATAGTCCAGGGTTCATCATTCGCGATCTTGCGCAGGGTACCGCGAAGAATTTTGCCCGAGCGAGTCTTGGGCAGGCGCTGCACCACAACACACAACCTGAAAGCAGCTACCGGGCCAATCGCCTCACGTACACGCGAGACACCCCGGGCAGCCAACTCTTCTGACGAGATCTTTGTACCGGTGTTGGGCACCAGAAACCCCAGGGGCAGCTGCCCCTTCAGCGCATCCGCTACGCCAATAACAGCACACTCGGCGACATCCTCATCATCAGCCAGCACTTCTTCCATTGCCCCGGTCGAAAGACGATGGCCTGCCACGTTGATCACATCATCGGTCCTGGCCATGACGAACACATAGCCGTTGTCATCGATATAACCGGCGTCACCCGTTTCGTAATACCCGGGATAACGCTCGAAGTAGGCCGACTGATATCGATCCGGAGCGTTCCACAAGGTAGTGAAAGTCCCTGGAGGTAGAGGGCATCGAAGCACCAATGCTCCAATATCGCCACTTGCTGCCGGCTTGCCGGCCTCGTCGAGCACTTCAACCTTGTATCCTGGCACGGGCCGCGCAGGCGATCCGGGCACGATGGGCAATTGCTCAATCCCGAGGCAGTTGGCGCAAATTGGCCAGCCGGTTTCTGTTTGCCACCAGTGATCTATGACCGGCACACCAAATTTTTCCAGCGCCCAGTGGAGCGTGTAGGGATCACAGCGCTCGCCCGCCAGAAATAACGACTGCAGACTCGACAGATCATATCGGTCGATATACTTCCCGAGCGGGTCTTCTTTCTTGATCGAGCGAAACGCCGTTGGCGCAGTAAACATGACCCTCACCCGGTACTCTGAGATCACCCGCCAGAATGCTCCGGGGTCAGGCGTTCCTATTGGCTTACCCTCATAAAGCAGTGTGGTGCAACCGGCGAACAGCGGCGCATAAACAATATAGGAGTGACCCACAACCCAGCCAACATCCGAGGCCGCCCAGTTAACATCCCCCGGCCCTACATTGTAGATATATTTCATACTCCATTTCAGCGCCACGATTCCACCACCGGTATCGCGCACCACCCCTTTGGGCTGCCCCGTGGTCCCTGAGGTGTAAAGAATATACAGTGGATCGTTCGCTCTCATCGGGACGCAGGGAACAGGCGCGGCCGACTCCGTGGCAGAAAGCCAATCAAGATCGCGTCCTGGAAAAAGCGACGCCTGTTGTAATGGGCGCTGCAAAATCACGCAATGCTCCGGGCGATGCTCGGCCAGATCGATAGCCTCGTCCAATAGCGGCTTGTAGGGCACTACCCGGGCAGGTTCAACACCGCAGCTGGCAGAGAGAATCACCCGAGGTGTGGCATCGTCAATGCGCACAGCCAGCTCCTTGCTGGCGAAGCCTCCAAACACAACCGAATGGATAGCACCAATACGAGCGCAGGCCAACATGCCGATGACAGCCTCAGGCACCATTGGCATATACACCAACACACGATCACCCTTATCGACACCCAGTTGTTGCAATAAACCAGCGCAATGAGCCACTTTCTCCAGCAGCTCCGTGTACGTATAGCGACGCCGGGTGTCGGTAACTGGGCTATCGTAAATAAGGGCAGCCTGCGCACCCCTGCCCTGCTCTACGTGCAGGTCGAGCGCGTTATAGCACGCGTTGATCTCGCCGTCGGGAAACCAACGGTAAAAGGGCGGGGTCGAATCATCCAGCAGGACGGAAGGCGGCCGGTGCCAGAACACGTCCTTTGCCGCGTCCTCCCACATGCGCCGACTATCAATCATGTCAAGCGCGGGTGTAACTTCACTGGCATGGCAGTGAAACCGTGCACGAAAGACGAGGCGGTTCGAGTGGCCTCACCAACGACTTCGACCCGCTCATACCGTTTCAGTATTTCCTCCCAAAGAATCCGTAACTGTAATTCTGCGAGCCTGTTACCCATACAACGATGAATACCAAAACCGAAGGAGAGATGCTTACGCACGTTGGGACGTTCAATCAAGAACTCATCCGGCTGGTCTGTGAAACGCTCATCACGATTTCCGGAGATATACCACATGATGACCTTGTCGCCAGCCTTGATCGTTTGGCCACCCAGCTCCGTGTCGACTTTACAGATGCGACGCATGTGGGCTAAGGGAGTCTGCCAGCGCACCGTTTCGGCGACCATATTGTCGATCAACTCCGGGCTGGCCACCACCTTGGCGTACTCCTCAGGATTTTCATGCAGAGCCAATACACTGGCGGTCATCGTCGAGCGTGTAGTGTCGTTTCCTCCAACGATCAAAAGCACAAGGTTCCCAAGGTATTCCATCGGCGGCATATTACGGGTCGCTTCACCGTGTGCGAGCATTGAGATCAGGTCATTACCGGGCGCCTGTTTAACGCGTTCGTTCCACAGACGCGTAAAATACTCCAGGCATTCCATCAGTTCTTCCTCGCGCTGCTGATCAGAGTCAATCACACCCAGCCCGGGCACCGCCGTAGCGACATCGGACCAGCGAGTGAGCCGACGCCGATCCTCAAACGGAAAGTCAAACAGGGTGGCGAGCATGCGCGTAGTCAATTCAACCGAAACCCGGTCTACCCAGTCAAACGTCTCTCCAAGCGGCAAATTCTCAAGCACATCGATAGTTCGCTCGCGAATGATCGGTTCGAAGTGGCGCAGGTTATCTGCCCCCGTGACCGGCGACACGACGCTACGCTGCTCGTCATGCTTGGGGCGATCCATGGCAATAAACATAGGTAGCGGAAACGAGTCCTGCGTATCACCAATCGTTATCGCAGGCTCAGACGAAAATACGTCGTGAGACGTGTCCACGGTCATAATATGGTCATATCGAGTCACCGACCAATAAGGGCCGAAGAAACTCTCTGCGCAATAGTGAACCGGCGCCTCGTCCCGCAACCGTTTGAACCAGGCATGATGGACGTCCTGCTGGAACAGGAATGGGTTGGCAATATTGATACGCTCCAAGGGTATTTCGTATGGGTCCTGTTCTGCCCGCGCCATAGCATCGGCAAGAAGATCGCTTATTT
>CAJQQW010000190.1 GCA_905480565.1 uncultured Halioglobus sp.
CAGGAAGGCACTTTTGGCACCGGTTACGCTGTCGATCTGGAAAACGTGTGGCACACCGTTGGTAATGCCTGCCGGGGTGCACTGAAGAAAGCAGCGATCAATCCTGCTGCTGTTGCTTCCGTTGGTGTAGCGGCGATGCGCTTTAGCACCGTCGTTCTGGACAAAGATGGACAAGCCATACTCTCGATGGACAACCGCGACGCAAGGGCTGCGGGGGAATACTTTGAGGTCGCGGATAAACTCGGGCAGGAGTTACTCGAGGGGACCGGTTGCTGGCCACTGCCCCTGCACGCGTCTGCAAGGCTGCTGTGGCTGCGCAACCAGTCCGCTGAGAAATTCAACCGCGTGGCAGCTCTATCAGGGCTCGGTGAATGGCTCAATTACCGCCTCTGCGGCGCCCGGGCGCTGGATGCCACCAGCGCCAGCGCTACGGGCCTTTTTTCGCTGGCACAACGGGAGTGGCACTGGCCGGCAATTGACGCCCTGCAGCTCCCCCACGACATTTTCCCGCAGGTATTACCCGCTGGCTCACCTCTCGGCATACTCTCGGATAACGCGGCCACGCATCTGGGCCTGCCACCCGGTGTTGTGTTGGGTTTAGGGGGCGGTGATACGCAATGCAGCCTGCTGGGAGCGGGCGTAATCCACCCGGGTCAGAGTGCCGTTGTTGCGGGCACCACCGCCCCCGTGCAGTCGGTACTCGCGTCTCCAGATTTTGATTCAGCCGGCAAATCTATGGGGACATACCACATCCTCCCTGGACGCTGGATTCTTGAAAGCAATGGCGGCGGCATGGGACTCTCGGTAAGTCTGCTGGCAAAAATATTGTTCCCTGATACGCCGCAGCCGGAATTGCGGCTACTGGCCGAGGCGGACCTATCCGAACCCGGCGCGGCCGGCATGTTGTCAACTCTAGGCGCCGATGTGATAAATATGCAATCCCCGGACATGCCTATAGGGCAACTGACCCTTAGCCACATGTCTTGCATGGACGACGCCTACCCACGACGTCACCTCGCTCGCGCTTTGATCGAGGGCTGCGCCTGTAGCGTCCGAGCTAACCTCGATCAACTTCAGTCTGTATTGGGTCGACCCGTCAGTACCAATGCCTTGATATTGTGCGGTGGCTTATCACGCAGCGATGTGTTTGCACAGATTCTCGCCAACATTACAGATCGTCAGGTCAACGTGCCCCGCACCCACCAAACCGCTGCCCTTGGTGCCGCGCTTTGTGCCGGCGTGGCGAGCAATCATTTCAGCGATCTTGAGCACGCCCCCTCAGACCTGTGCGGCATCCGCAACCAGTTCCAACCAGACGCGTCCCTTGAGGAAGTAAACGGTCAGCTTTATGATAGCTGGTCGCGCTACCACGAGGCCTCCAATGCCCACACCACTGCTTTGGCAATTGAACACCTCGTACCTCGCGTACTGAAAGAGACAGAGAGTGCTGCTAGTCTCTCAAATATCCCTGAGGGTATCTCCGCCCTTGTATCCGCGACTTTCGACGAGGACTCGCTAAAAAAACTGCGGCAATATATTGATGTGCAGTATGCGAGTTTCCGAGAGGTCAAGCGCATGCTAACAGGCGGCGACCTCGTCAAGGCCCTAGCGGGCAAACAGATCTTTGTAACTGAGATAGACATTCTCGATGCCGCCGCGCTGAGCAAACTACCTGACCTGAGAGTAGTAGCCGCCTGTCGCGGTGATGCGGTAAATGTTGACGTAGAAGCATGCACTGCATTTGGCATTCCAGTAGTATTTGCACCGGGCCGCAACGCGGCGGCGGTGGCTGACCTCGCAGTTGCCTTTATGATAAACCTAGCACGCAAGCTCCCCGCCGCGTCGCAATTTTTGCAGCAGGAAGACTGCGCGGCCGGCAACATGGGCAAAATGGGGCAGGCCTTCAGTCAGTTTCAGGGTCACGAAATGTGGCACAAGTGCATAGGGCTGGTGGGGCTGGGCGCCGTGGGTCGTGCGGTCGCGCAACGCCTTGCTGGATTCGAGGTCGAAATACTCGTTGCCGACCCATTCGTTACGTCGGAACAAGCCGCATTGGCGGGCTGCCAACTTACAGACCTGGACACGTTACTGCAACGCAGCGATTTTGTGAGCCTGCACGCCGCGGTCACGCCAGAGAACAAAGCCATGATCGGTGAAGCCCAATTTGCGCAGATGAAGCCCGGGGCATTTTTTATTAACACAGCCCGCGCAGCATTGATTGACGAACAGGCTCTCGTCGATGCGCTGGAGAACGGCGGGATCGCTGGAGCCGGGCTGGATACCTTCGCCGAGGAGCCTCCTGGTTTCGATCACCCTCTGGTGCAGCATCCCAATGTAATGTGCACTCCCCACTCTGCAGGGAACACAGTGGAGGTTGCGCACCACCAGGGCGAGAGCGTATCTGCTGCGCTTCTGCAATTACTTAAGGGAGAAAAGCCACACAACATCCTCAACCCGGAAGTGCTAGACCGATTTGACTGGCGCGGGAAAAAACCTGAACCCGACGACACGGAGATAGCACGGCTCAGTAACAACAGCGGACCAGCGGTGTCCGATCTGCAACGGGACGCCAGCACCGTGAGGACAGAAACCCGGCAGCAACAACCCGCCGCAACAGCGGCAGGTATTGCAGCCCCTATCGAAATCGTGAACAAGATGCGAGCCATTCTCAACAGCTTCTGTGCCTGCATGACAGCTGATACAGCTCTAAATGACTTCAGCACCGGCCAGGACGTTACCCTGCACTTCATCGCTTATGACCTCAACCTGGAGTTTTATCTGACTCTCAAGCAGGGCGCAGTGTTGAGCGCGGTAGGGGCGCCGGAAAATCCTGCTGAGGTACAGTTGCAGATGCGGGGCGAAATCATAGACGGCATGTTCAACGGTACCGTTGACGCTATGGAGTGCGCCATGAATGGAGAACTATCTTTCCTCGGCGATGCGGCCAAGGCAATGACGCTACAGGAAATACAGCATGATATGGAGCGCCTGTACAAAATTGCCCGGGATGAGGTGGGAGATCCTGGGGACCTCGCCGCAATACCCCGACCGACGGCTGCGGGCAAGGTCGATTTAAAATCGGGACCCAGCGATCTCCGTGAAGACCTCGTGGCTACAATGCGAGAGCTTTTCGAGTCACAGGTCATCACAGCGACTGGCGGCAACGTGAGCGTCAGGATTCCCGATACAGAGAGCGAGATATGGATTTCTCCCAGCCGCGTATTCAAGGGCGACCTGAACGCCGACATGATGGTGCGCATCAATCTCAATGGCGAAACAATGGTCCCGGGTGCGCGCTCACCTTCGAGCGAGTGGTGCATGCATACCCGTATTCTGGCCAGCAAGCCCGAGGCGACCGCCATTATTCACGCCCACGCACCCAACGCCACAATTCTTGCCAATTCAGGGCTGCCCTTTCTTCCTATTTCTACCGAGGCAGCATTTTTTGGCAATATTCCCCGAGTGCCTTTCCTGATGCCGGGGACAGAAGAGCTTGCCGACGCCGTAGCGGCGGCTATGCAAGATGAATGGGCGGTACTGTTGATCAATCACGGCATCATCGTGGCGGGACGCACCCTGCGTCGCGCGGCTGACATGGTTGAAATCATCGAACGCTCCGCACAAGTCATATTGGGCTGCTATGCTGTTGGCAAAGAGCCTCCGGTGCTGCCCCCGGA
>CAJQQW010000191.1 GCA_905480565.1 uncultured Halioglobus sp.
ACGGCCATTGTGCAGACAGTGCTCCAGCCAGTCGGCGAGGAAGCAGTTCTGCTGGTATTTCTCGTCCTGTGAGAACATCTTCGCATTGGGGTACTCGTAGCGCGCAGCCACCCTGCGATGCGACTGGAACATGCCCACCTCGAGCATGCGTGCATCATGGTAGGCGCGCACTTCCAGGCGTAATTGGCCCAGCCAGCGGGATTCACCGTACTTCTGCTCTATGCGGAAAATCGTGGTATAGCGACAGCGCTCGACCACCTGCAATGCTATTTTGGCACTACCAACTAACAGATGGCGTGCGTTGCTATTCTCGTAATCCGGAAACAAGCGCAACAGGCGCAAGTAGTTGGCATCGCAGATTGCATGCATTTCTGTCAGGTCGAGCTTGAATGATTTTTGCTTGTGCTTGAACAATGTCCAGACACCTTTGCCTTGTAATGTTCCGATTTCAGGCCTTTCGGCTAAACCCATATACCCGAAAACCGATAGTTAAGTGACTAAGATGTCATAAACTGGCAGTAACGTCACCCCAACTTTCCCCTTTACAAAGTATGCACTGGAGGCTACAGACTGCTAAACTGCTCCACATCATTCTATCCACAGTTGATCTGGGGAAATATTTCATGAAAATTCTGGTCGTCGCGCTGTCCACGCTGACAATCTACCTATCTGCGGGCACTGTGCACGGAAACTCCCTGCGAGACATCTACGAGCTGGCACTGGAGAACGATGCCCAGCTGAAGGCCGAAGAGGCGACTTATCTGGCCAACCGCGAAACAGAAAACCTCAGTCGCTCGGCGCTGCTCCCACAGGTAAGTGCTGGCTATAACTATGAGGATTCAGAAACCGATACCAAAGGCTTCGGGCCGGATTTTACCAAACCGGGGGCGCCGCAGGTCCAGACCAAGCGCAATCTCGATACAGATACCGACGGCTACTTCCTGTCTCTCAACCAGGCATTGTTCGATCTTTCGGCCTGGTTCAGTTTTCAATCAGGTAAGCAAATTACAAAACAGGCAGAGGCCATTTTTGCCGCGGACCAACAGGACCTGATCGTACGGACAGTAGACGCCTACTTACAGGTGCTGCGAGCCCAGGACAACCTTGCGGCGTCCATTGCCCAGGAGCGCGCATTTGAACGCCAGCTGGAACAAACACAGCAGCGCTTTGAAGTGGGCCTGATCGCGATCACCGATGTGTACGAGGCTCGCGCTGCACGGGACCTCGCCCAGGTAGAGCGCCTCGTCGATGAAAATGACGTACAGGTCGCCCTTGAGGGTCTCACCGTGTTGACCGGGCAACCCAATCACGGAAACCTGAACGTTCTCGTTGACGACTTCGAGATTCGCCCACCGGTTCCCGCGGATCGCGCGGCTTGGGTCGATTTCTCCCTGGCCAGCAATTTCCAACTGCTTGCTGCTCGCTACCAAGAGGAAGCCGCTCGGCAAACGGCGAAATCCAACGCTGCTGGACACGCCCCCACGGTCACCGGCAGCTACCAGTACTCAGACTACGATGTCAGCGGAAGCCAGACGATCACACCCGATACGGGCTTTGGCACTGACCCGAAAGCCAGCACTGACCAGCACATGTGGAAAATACAGGTTAACTTGCCGCTCTACAGCGGCGGCGCGGTCAGCGCTAATCGCCGCAAGGCCGCACAGGAATACAACGCGGCAGTGGAAAATCGCATCAACCTGCAGCGCAACATCGTAACCAATACCCGCTCTTTGCACATGACCGTCGTTAGCGACGTATCGCGCATTGCGGCTCGCAAGCAGAGTATTGTTTCCTCCAAGAGTTCGCTGGACGCCACACAGGCAGGTTACGAGGTGGGAACGCGAAATGTAGTAGACGTGTTGAACGCCCAGAACACCCTGTTCAGTGCGGAACGCGACTACGCTAACAGTCGCTATGACTATATCCTCGACATGATGAATCTGAAACAGCAGGCCGGCCTGCTGAGTCCGCAGGATGTACTGCGTCTGGATTCGTTCATGGTGCCGCCCACCTCCGCAGCGGCGACCTCAGTCACCGGTACTACAACCAAGTAGGCCGGGCAGGCTGCCCTGTAACCTGGAACGTGCAGCACATTTGGAGTTCACGGGCATGATCCCCGACTTGCCAGACAATATCGACTCGATCAAGGGTTTTCTGTCGGCTGACGAAGCGGCGGCGCTGTATAACCGTGCTCTGGAGGTAAGCGGGCAGGGGCCGGTGCTGGAGATCGGCAGCTACTGTGGCAAATCTACCATCTACCTCGGGCTGGCGTGCCGTCGCACCGGCAGCACGGTCTTTGCACTGGACCATCACCGTGGCTCAGAGGAACATCAACTAGGCGAGTTCTTCCACGACCCGGACCTCTATGACAGGTCTGAGGGAGTGATGGATACCTTCCGGGACTTTCGCCAGAACATCAGCAGCGCCGGTCTGAATGACACGGTCGTGCCCGTGGTGGCAGGCTCAGATGCCGCGGCAAGACACTGGCAGACTGCACTATCCATGGTATTTATTGATGGGGGGCATAGCCTCGATGCGGCGCTTACTGATTACCGCTGCTGGGTGCCGCACCTGAAAAGGGGCGGCATCCTGGCTATACACGATCTGTTCGACGATCCCCACGAGGGTGGCCAGGCGCCTTTTGCGATTTATCGCATGGCGCAGGCATCAGGCCTGTTTGAATCGCTGGGGCAAGTCGACAGTCTCGGCATATTACGCCGGCTGTAGCCGCGTGAAAATCTACTCGACCCGCGCCCTGCGCTCGCGTGTCTCCTCCTGCTCATCCAGTATTTGCACACTACAAAAAAGTCGGCTTGCACTGGTATGCTCTGTGAGTGCGTCTGCCGCCAGCAAAATAGCGCCGGCAGTCCACGTGGGCCGCTCGTCGGGCCACAGCAGATCCTCCACGAGTTGGTAACCCGTCCAATAGGAACCATCGTTGGTACGCCATTGCTGTAACCAGCTGTAAACCTCAACCGCCCGGGCATGGTCACCTGCCGCCAGAAGCGACATTACCAGCTCACAGGATTCCGCCACGGTCACCCAGGGTTCCTGCTTCTCGCAGCGGCAGCCCAGTTTGTCTTCGACAAACTCGTCCCAACGGGCAGCCAGGCGGGCGCGGGCATCTGCGCCGCTGTAAACGCCAGTCAGCACCGGATAGAACCAGTCCATGGAATACCGAGATTTGCTCTCCCAGGTGCGATCAAATCGCTCGGGCTTGCTGCGCAATGCTTGTCCCAGCCTATTGCGAGCCGGCAACCAACCCTCGCGAGACTCATTGAGGGTCACGGCGATATTATGAGCGCACTCGAGGCTTTTGTAGATGGAACTGCACCCGGTTACCAGAGCATCGCCTTTTGGGCTTCCATCTGCGTCAACGGCCCAATCGATCTCGCCATGGTCGCTTTGCAATGCAAGTACGAAAGCGATGGCCTTATCGACCATGGGCCACATCGCCTCCAGAAAATCATCGTCCTTGCTGATCAAATAGTGGTGCCAAACGCCCGTAGCAATATAGGCCACAAAGTTAGTCTCGCGTCGATTCGCATTATCGATGACATCACCCCGGTAGGACGCCCACCAGCTGCCGTCGCCCAGTTGCCGGTCCGCCAACCATTGGTATGCTTTTCGCGATGCGTCCAGCTCGCCACCGATAGACAGTCCCATCGCCGATTCAACATGGTCCCAGGGATCGGTATACCCGCCCTCGAACCAGGGTATCTCGCCACTCTCTTGCTGGCACCCCAAAATAAATTGCACGGTAGGACGCAGGAACTCCTCCGGGAATAAGCCCCGGGTAAGGTAAAGGCCGCTCATGTTGCCGCTCCCTTGCGAAAGTACATGACCACGCTTTTACCCATGATCGGATTCATAGTCTTCTCCAGGACGCGCGTAACAGCGGGGTTCTTCATCAGATCCCATACCAGCAGTCGATGATACTGTTTGACCAGCCAGTTGCTGTCCTGGCTCTCCCAGAAAAGGCACTTCAACCACCAAAACGGGACGTGCAGCGCATGTGCCCAGTGGCGTGAATAATATTTAAGGCCCAGGCTTTCAATTTCCCGACGCAACCTGTCACCGCGGAAAATGCGCACATGCCCACCTGGCATATTGTAATATTCCTCGCTCAGGGCCCAACAGATTTTTTCGGGCCAGCGGCGTGGCACACTCGCGCAAAACAAGCCGCCTGGCTTCAAAACCCGCTCGATCTCACGCAGCGCGCCGTGGTATTCGGGTATATGTTCCAGTACTTCACTACAGATTACCTTGTCGAAGGTATCGTCCGCGAAAGGCAAACATAACGCACTGGCGGAGGACAGACCGAAGGCCTTGGCCTCATTGTTGGGTTCGCAGAAGGACTGAAAGCGCTCGCGGGTTGTCCTCAAATCGTCCATCGAAAGATCGACGCCAACGGAATGCACATTGGCCTCCACATAGGCGCTGATGACATGGCGCCCTTCGCCGCAGCCAAGGTCCAGCACGACGTCGTCTTTCTCCAGCGGCAGGCGACTGAAATCAACCGTCTTCATCGCCCAGCACCTCCCAATAGTAAGTGGTCATCTGCCGCGCACACACCTGCCAGCAAAAATTCTCTTCTATACGCTTGCGCGCAAGGCCGCCCAGATCGGTTCGGCGTGGCTCGTCCCGCAACAAGCCATCAATCG
>CAJQQW010000192.1 GCA_905480565.1 uncultured Halioglobus sp.
GGAGCTGGGGTCGATAAAATCGAATGTATCGGGGAAACCGAGTTGCAACCGCATCAGCCCGGACAGTACGAGAGCAATCAGCCCGACAAAAATAGCGGTGCCGCCGTATTGTATCGCAATTACCTTGTGATCCTGGCTCCAAACATACTTGGCTATAAAACTCTCTGGGTCGTGGAGTTCATCCGGTTGGTCAGCGATTGCCACGTGTTGCATGCTGTGTGTTCCTCAGTCCAGTGCCTTGCGCCCGTTACACTCGTTACAGTGTGTTCAGGTAAGCCAGCAGGTCGTTTATAGAGTCTTCGTTATTTAATGAGCGGGCCATCAACACCATCTGGTGACCATAGCTGTCCTCGTTGTGTGCGCCGCGCACACCGTCGCGAAAATTTTGAAGCTGGCGTTTCAGGTACCAATCGTCCTGTCCCGCAAGGCGTGGTGCCTGCAGAGCGTAGTTGCCCTGTGCTTGCGCGCCGTGGCAAGCGCCGCAGGATACATAATGACTCGCGCCTTTCGCCGGATCGCCATCGATTGTGTGGGCCGCATCGGCCACCTCCAGTGTGTCTATATAGGCGGTGACATTACGCACGGCCTGATCGTCCGCCAGCATGTTAGCCATGGGTGCCATCTGCCTGCCGTAAATATCGTCTTCATGAGCGCCCCGAATACCCTGCTTGTAGTACTTGAGCTGGCGGGCGATGTACCACGCGGGCAATCCTGCAAGCGCGGGTGCGTTCATTGCGACATTCCCCTCGCCGTTCTGTCCGTGACAGGCTACACAAGTGGCGAACTGGCTCTGGCCGACAACCGGGTCGCCCGGCGGGCGACCATTTATTTCGCTCCACGTCGATTGGGCCGCAACCCATTCGTCGTAGTTTTCCTGTGAGTCCACCACCACATGGCCTCGCATGGCATAGTGGGCAATGCCGCAAAGTTCCATACAAAGTATGTCGTACTTTCCCTCCACTGTGGGCTTGAGCCAGGCGTAGGTCACCATGCCTGGAACCATGTCCATCTTCACGCGGAACTGCGGTACAGCGAAGTCGTGTAATACGTCTTTCGAGCGCATCCACAGTCTGACGTTTTGATCGATGGGCAGGTGCAATTCGTTCGTGTTGATGAGCACATCGTCGTTGCCAGCAGGGTCGTTAGGGTTCATGCCAAAGGGGTTGTTCAGCCCAATGTATGCAGAATCAACTTCACCGAGTACGCCGTCTTCGCCCGGCAAGCGGAAACTCCACTGCCACTGTTGACCTACTACCTCTACCTCGAGCGCATCCTCGGGAACGTCGACAAAACGCGCCCATACCACCAAACCGGGCGCAAGCATCGCGATCACGCCGATGGAGGTGATGGCTGTCAACCAGCCTTCGAGCTTCTTGTTTTCTGGTTCGTATTCCGCGCGTCGATCGGGGCTGTAGCGAAAGCGATAGACGCAATAGGCGAGAAAGAGGTTAACCGCGACAAACACAACCGCTGTAATGTAAAGAGTGATGTCGATAGTGAGATCGATCTCGCCCCAATCAGCGGCTAATGGCGTTAACCACCAGGGGCTTAACCAGTGAAAGACAATGGAACCCAGAACCAGCAAGACCAGCGCAACTACAATTTTCATTCACACTCCTTGTCTGTCCGCACAAGAGCGGACAGGGGGGAATCTTTATTTTTCAGGGCGTGTCGTATTTTTTACTTTTCTCTCGAGTGCACACTCGTGGTGCGCCAGGCGGTGTCTTTTATCGTACTTTCGAAAAGCCCTCTCAGTCCCATGAACCATCCGGGCACTGAATGTCCTTCACCGGCGGGAGTTAGTTTAGGATGCTCATCGGTAACCTGTCGCAGGATATGCTCCTGGTTCTGGTTTACGTCGACTAGCAATACATGCTTGCCCGACCGAAGGGTGTCCTGAAAGCGCTTGAAATCGTAATTGGGTTGTTGAATGCCGATGAAACCACCTTCCCAGGTGCAGAAGCCGAGAATAATGATGGAGAGGAAAATCGGCGGTACCCAGGTAATCGTCTCGGCAATACCGGTTGACCAGGCAACGATGAGAATCAAGGTCGCGGTGCCTATGCCCACCAGCGCTCCGAGCTCTGTGCCGTGAACAACGTCTTTGCGCAAAACTGCTTCCACATCGTTAAGACGATGAGCTTTCACACCTGCGTCATCCTCACTAAGCACGTGAATTTGAGGAGTAATAACACCCGCGTCCTCAAGCTGATGCTCAACAATCTCAAGATCGTCGAGGTCGTCGCTGATATAGAAGTGGCGCTTCATATACTGTGCCCCTTTATTTTTGTTTATAGTCAAACCCCGGAGTAGGAGTCGTGTCAGGGAAAAGTCGGAAAAGCCACGATAAAATCGGGCGGTTGCCGACTTCTCTTGTCGCGCGACCAGACGTTTTTTCCGGTCTGGCGATGCTGACGCCGAGGTTGTATTTGAGTATAGCACTGGCATAGAGCGAAGCGAGCGAGCAGCGTTTCGCAGCGTAAAAACTGTGTTTTTAAGTGCATAATGAAATATCAACAACTTTTCTTTAGCGCCGAACAGCATAAAAACCGGGTATAAAAGGGTGTTTTTTAGAAAGAAGAGGCTATGTATGCAGTGAGTTGGTCGCTTTTAAGACTATTTCGCTACA
>CAJQQW010000193.1 GCA_905480565.1 uncultured Halioglobus sp.
TGGGGTTGATCAACTTCCAGGCCCCGGCTGATTGTTTATGGCGAGACGGATAAATAGACTGTGAACCTGATATTTAATGCAGAGGCTCTGAGGCCGCCGATAACGGGTGTAGGCAATTATTCATTCTATCTTCTTGAGCAATACTTGAAGAGAGATTGCTTTGATGAAATTGAGTGCTTTACCGGTACGCATTGGCAGTCGGGACACGAGCAACTTGGCGCAACGAAGGCAATGAAGGCTCGCGGCGGGCATAACAGCCATAGTGCATGGGAAAAGCTGGTGGGCGACATAAGGTTGGCTGTTGGTTATATTCCCGGGACGAAAGTACTCTACGATTCAATTATGGACCGCCGCTTTGAGCGTCATGCGAACTCCGTGCCGGATGCGATCTATCACGAAACAAACTATATATTAAAACCTTACGCGGGCCCGAGCGTCACTACTGTGCATGATTTGTCACATATTCGCTATCCCGACTGCCACTCCCCCAACGTTATCGATTGGCTTGGAAAAAATCTCGCCGCAACCCTCGATCGCGCGGACCGCATCATTACCGTATCGAATCTCATTCGAGAGGAGCTTCTTGAGAACTATCGCGTAGAAGAGGACAAAGTTATTACCATTTACGAAGGCGTTGATGACGCGTACAAGCCTCGCGCGGGGTACGATTTGGAGCGTGTCCTCACTCCCCTGGGGTTGAGAGAAAAACAGTATGTATTGCTGACGGCTACCCTCGAGCCTCGCAAGGGCATCGATGTGTTGCTGGACGCATGGAGTCTTCTGCCTTTGAGTCTGCGCAAGGCCTTTCCCCTGGTGATTACGGGTTCATCCGGATGGAGGAATAGTGGTCTGGTAGACAGGATAGAAGCATTTATCAAGGAGGGCACGGTACATCATCTGGGTTATGTTCAGGCTGATCTACTGCCGTATCTTTTTTCAGGTGCTTCAGTATTTTCCTACCCGTCTGTCTACGAGGGTTTTGGGTTGCCGGTGCTGGACGCGATGCGCAGCGGCGTGCCTGTTATTTGTCGCGCGGGTACCTCTATGGCAGAGTTTGCAGAGGGTGCGTGTGTGCTTTGTGATACGGGCGATTCGGAAGAATTAGCCTCCCATCTGCAGCGACTAATGGAGAGTCAGGAAGAGAGGGATGTCTGGGCGGAGCAAGGACGTGTGCAGGCGGAAAAGTTTTCGTGGAAGCGGTGTGCCGATGAGACCCTGGCGGTTTATCGCGCTATAGCGTAATTGTGCTTGGTCTTGTTGCTAGGCTCATTGAGCGAGCATCCATTGCAGGGTCTCTTCGAGCGGCCGGTATTCAATTGAACCTAGACATGTTCGGAGTTTTTTGGGATCACCGCACAGCTCATATACCTCGTTCTTGCGCACGAACGTGGGGTTTACCGTAATCTCTATCTCGTGCCCGGTTAGCATTGAGAGCAGTTCGATTATTTCGGAAAGACAGTAAGTCGTGCCACTGCAGATATTATAAATCTCTCCTGCTTCTGCGTGATCGAGGAGGTTGAGGTAGATTTCGCAGATCGAGCGTACGTCATTGAACTCCCGTCTGACAGAAATATTACCGAGTTCTATCTGCGCGGCCCGGTCATTGAAATGTTGGATCAGCTTGGGAATGATGAAGCGCTCATCGTGTCCTGGCCCGGTATAGTTGAAAGGCCGGAGTATGGTGATAGGAAGTTTGTCCTGATAATTTCGAGCAAGGTACTCCGCTGCTAGTTTGCTCATGGCGTAATGGTTTACGGGAGCAGCCTCGGTCGTCTCACAAATCGGGTTGCTGATTGCATTGCCGTAGACATTAGCACTGCTGGCCAGCAATATCTTTTGCGGTGGTGTAACTTGCTGTGAAAGCGCCTCGAGTAGATTCAGGGTTCCAAAAAGGTTGACGTCGTAGAGTTCGTGTTCGTTCTCATGTGTCACAGCAGCTATTGCTGCCAGATGAACTACATAGTCAAAATGTCTGTTCTTTAGCTCTTCAGCGACATCTACCCCATTCACGAGGTTAGAGGACAGGTCGTAAACCTCGTAGCTGCGCGCGTGTGCGGCGGATGAAAAGTGATTTCCCGTAAAGCCGTCTGATCCGGTTAGAAGAAGCGACTTACCCATTTGAGTCAGATCTGCCTGCCTCGTTGCGTCGCAGGTCCGCCTTGACCATCATTTCGCATAACTGCTCCAATCCTACCTTTGGTGCCCAGCCAAGCTGGGATTTCGCCTCGGTAGCGTCGCCGATCAGAGTGTCGACTTCCGCGGGTCGATAGTACCTCGGGTTAACGCTAACAAGTCTGCGGCCGCTGCTATCCGATGCGTATTCCCCCTCGCTTTCGCCGTGCCACTCCAGCATGATATCGACAGCGGCAAACGACATGTTGACGAAATCTCTGATGCTTTGTGTTCGTCCCGTGGCTAGCACAAAAGTATTGGCGTGTTCCGCTTGCAACATGTGGTACATGCCCAGTACGTAATCCTCGGCAAAACCCCAGTCTCGTCTCGCGTCCAGGTTGCCAAGCTCGAGTGAATCCAACTGGCCAAGTTTGATGCGTGCTACTGAATCACTGATCTTGCGTGTTACGAATTCTTTCCCACGGAGTGGCGACTCATGATTGAACAGGATGCCACTGGTGGCAAAAATATCATAGGATTCACGGTAGTTTACCGTCATCCAGTGAGCATATAGCTTGGCTGCACCATAGGGGCTACGGGGATAAAATGGTGTTTTCTCTGACTGTGGCATTTCCTGTGCTTTGCCAAACATTTCCGAGGTTGATGCCTGGTAGAAGCGAATATCTCGATTGACGATACGAATGGCTTCGAGCAGGTTGACTGCGCCCAGCCCGGTGATCTCTCCAGTTGTTATGGGTTGCTCAAAAGAGACCCCGACGAAGCTTTGCGCGGCGAGGTTGTAGATTTCGTCGGGTTCATTTTTGGCCACCAGACGGATGCAACTGGATAGGTCTGTAACATCGTGTTCGACTAACTGAAGGTTGTCGTGCGTTGCGATGCCGAGTTCTTCTATACGCCAAAAATTGACCGAACTTGTGCGCCGATAGGTGCCGATCACACAGTAGCCTTCGCTAAGCAGAAGCTTCGCCAGATAGGCGCCATCCTGGCCGGTGATACCCGTTACGAGCGCTTTTTTCATCGTTTCTTTGTCACGTTCATGGCTTACTCCCTTACACCAGCCCAACAAATCCCTCAGGTGGTTATAATCAGGCGCAGCGCCTGCAATTGCAAATTCGCGTGCTGAATATGGATTGCACACTCGTCCATGCGATAGCGAAGATGATTTATCTCTTCCTGCCGAATCGATTGATTAACCTCACGCAGGGCAATAAGGCGCAGCAATTCCGCATCCAGTGTCTCCCTCATAGCTTTTTCTGACTCCGAGAGTATCTGAGCGAGTCTTTCCTGTGCGAGGTCTTTGGCGAGCGACATCTTATTCTCCACGTCGTCGCCAACTTGTTTGATGATCGCAAGAGCTGTCGGTTTTTTAACCTTCTCAATGAACTCGTTGAGGCGCTCATGCGGAACAATTTTAGCCAGATCTTTACCTCGTGCGTCTACCAGCAGGCGCATCGGACTCAATGGCAGAAATCGCTCTACTTGAAGAGAGCGCGGTGCTACACAGTTAATCGTGTAAAGAACTTCGAGGAGCATAGTCCCTGGTGCTACGCCTTTCAGTTTGAGCGTGCCAAGGGCCGCGTTGCCCAACTCGGTTGAGTGCACCATATCCATCGCCTCGAGGATCATGGGGTGCTCCCAGTTTAAAAATTCCATATCCTCACGGGCAAGAGCGCGTTCACGCTCGAAGGTAATGCTCGTGCCTTCTTCCTTGAGATAAGGGAAGTGGCCTGTGAGCATGTGCTCAGAGGGCCTTAAAATCAGGCTGTGCTCAGAGTGGAATTCCTGCTCGACGCCAAAAGCATCGCAAAGGCTTTCAAGATAGGGTTCAAGAGAGCCATCTGTATCAGATGCGGATATTTCCTGAATCAGTTCCCCGGCTACTTTCGGCTTACATGAGTTGCGTTCCAGTAGTTTGTCTCTGCCTTCTCTCAATTCATTACGCGTTTGAACTGTAAATTCGGCGCTGTCATCAATGAGCTTGTCAAAGTTGGTGTCCCTTTGCTTTAGTTGCTCGTACAGCCTCGTCTGGAATGTCTCGAAAATCATGAAACCCGCTGAGCAGCTTTCTTTGAATAGATTAAGGCCGCGATCGTACCACTGAAATAGAGTCTCTTGCGCCGTGTGTTCAAGGTAGGGAACGTGGATTTCCACATCATGCTCTTGTCCAATACGGTCCAGTCGGCCAATTCGTTGTTCAAGGAGATCCGGATTTAGAGGAAGATCAAACAGTACGAGGTGATGAGCGAACTGGAAGTTCCGGCCCTCACTGCCTATCTCGGAGCAGACCAGCGTTTGTGCTCCGCTGGTCTCATCAGCAAAGTAGGCGGCAGCACGATCACGCTCGATGATCGACAAGCCCTCATAAAATGCTGATGAGCGAATGCCGGCCCGCAGATGCAGATAATGTTCAAGTGCGATGGCAGTTTCCGCGTGAGCACATATGACCAGCACCTTGGCTGGCCTTAGAGATTTTAACGT
>CAJQQW010000194.1 GCA_905480565.1 uncultured Halioglobus sp.
CAGGCAATACATGCTTACAACCGTAGAACGTACCATCAGTACCTACCGCGTGAACAGCTCGCCAATCATCCTCGGTGGTCTGTTCAATACTGGCGAGCCGCACAATGCCCGCACAGTTGAGCAGTATATCGACGCGTCCGCAGGATCTGCTTACCGTTTCGAATAAATCGATCCAGGCCTGCTCTTTCGTAACATCCAGAGTGTGGAACTCCGCACCTTCGATTTCATCAGCGAGCGCACGGCCCTGCTCTGCGTTCACATCAGCCATTATCACTATCGCGCCCTCCTGCGCCAGAAGCCGCGACGATGCCAATCCCAGTCCCGAAGCAGCCCCAGTCACGACGGCCACCTTCCCCGCTACTCGACCCATCCTCATGCTCCTCTTGCTGTCATTGCCTATTACGGGGCGGCGAAATTGGCTTCACCCCTTGATTCTTGACGCCAGCGTGGTACCTTACCATAAAACAGTCAGGACGTACTGTTTATTTTAAATTTCATCCAAGACCGGACAACTCCAATGAGCAAAGAAAACGTAGAGAATTACGACGACGTCACAATGTACGGCCTGACAAAAGAGAAGCAGGAAAAACTGTTGCTCGCCCAGAATGAGCTCACCTTCATCTGGACCAACCGCGCCGGGCATGGCATGGGCGTGACGATGAGTTACATATGGCGTCACGGAAGAATCTGGTGCACCGCCACTGAGCAGCGGGCGCGCATGAAGGCTCTGGCCAGGGATCCGCGATGCTCAGTGGTTATTTCGAGTGCGGGTATCGATGACGATGTGAGCCAGTCGATCACGTTTAAAGGTCGGGCGATTCTGCACAAAGATCAGGAAACCAAAGACTGGTTTTATCCTGATTTTGCGCGTCACGCCAACAGTCCGGCACCAACACCTGAAGCCTTTGTCGCCTTCCTGGATACGCCAGCCAGGATCATTATTGAGGTGGTGCCAGAGAAGACCATTACATTTGACGGTGGCGTTATGCGGGATACCACCACCGAAGCACTGGAGTAGCCGGCCAGCTATCGGTTGTTGACTCAGGCTACGCCCAGCTCCTTGAGCGTAGCGGCTCCCTCATCGAACTCCCAAAATCCGCGCAGCGCAGTCAGCTTGCCTTCCTCGTTACAAGAGTAGGTAAATACACCGTTTACCTGCTGGCTGTACTTCTTGCCGTCGATATCCAGAAGTACATTCAAGGTCACTATATTGGCGCACTCGAGATGCGACGTGTAGGTGTCATGGATAATGTATTCTATATCTGCACTAGCGATATTCCGGTCATAAAATGCCTCTCTCGCCTCTGGCGTAGAGTGCCCCGCGCCATCCGGATCAAGAATAGTGGGACCAATCGGATCTTCGATAATGCCGTCTGCGGCCCACATGGCCAGCCAACGCTTTTTATCCTTCGTTTTAAGGCATTCGCGGGAGACCAGAGACATCTGGTATGCCAGGTTTTTTTCGTTCATGTACTGCACTCCTTGGTCTTATTGAAGCTCGTATTTTCAGTGCGACTGCGCGCCCTGCCCGGTTAACCTGCCGCCATTATTCGCAGTATAGCACCCAGAAAAAGGCCATTGCCGCCGCTGTTTCTCCAGTAGAAAACAGATAACAACGCTATTAATCTTGATCAAGCCTGATCGACGGAGGTCCCGCGATCTGGAAACCGTGCGGTGCCTGCAAGCCACCGACGAGAGACCGAGCCGCGCAGTGACTGACATTAGAACATCCTCCCGGCAGCCTTCGCAAAAACAAATTACAGGCCACCTATAACGGCAAGCCGCCGACCGCGGCATTAACAGAGCCATTCTCGTTATACGCTCGCATCAACAGGTCGGCGATACGCATCTGGTGGACCTCGTCGGCCCCGTCTGCCAATCGCGCCCAGCGAGCTTGCTGTAGCATGCCCGCCAAAGGGGAATCCGTGGAATAGCCCAATGCTCCGTGAACCTGCATGGCTCTGTCACAGACACGCCATAGCGTATTGGCAACATGGTGCTTGGCCATCGATACCTCTTGCTTAAAATCCATACCCTTCTCGATTTTGTAGGCGGCGTGCAGGACCATAAGCTTTGACGCATACAATTCCATGGCGCTGTCTGACATCATCCACTGAATGCTTTGCTTCTCGCTCAGTAACGAACCGTGGGCAAAGCGCTTCTGGGCACGATCTATCAACATCTCCAACGCCATCTCTATTTCGCCCAGCCACCGCATGCAGTGTGCGAGGCGAGCGGGACCCAATCGCACCTGTCCGAGTTTGTGACCGCCGCCGCGCTCACCGAGTAGATTGGCCTTTGGCACACGTACGTCGGTGTAGCGAATCTCACAATGATTATGGCTCCCCGACATCGTCTCGATGTCACGCACCAGCTCAAAACCCGGAGAGTCGCAGTCCACAATAAACGCCGAGTTACGTGCCTGCGGTATCTCTGCATCTGGATCAGTCCGAGCAATCACAATAGCGAAGCCAGCTCCCCTTGCGCCGGACGTAAACCACTTGTGACCGTTAATCACCCACTCCTCACCATCCTCCACAGCACTCGTTTGAATGAGGGTGGGATCGGAGCCTGCCACCTCGGGCTCCGTCATAGAAAAGCAGGACCTCACTTCACCCGCCAGTAGCGGGTTGAGGTAATGCTCTCGCTGGTACTCAGTAGCAAAGTGATACAGCGTGTGCATGTTCCCCTCATCAGGCGCATGGGCGTTCAGAATATAGGGGCCATAGGGCACCTTGGCCGACTCTGCTGCTACAGCGGCTAGCGCGGTTACTCCCAGACCCATGCCACCCGCATCCTCAGGCATATGTGGCAGCCACAACCCTTTTTCTTTCGCCTCAACACGAAGCGACTTAATCAGCGCGGACCAGTCGTCCCGCGAGACATCCTCCTGGTCTCGTAGTTCCCTGAATCTCGCCTTGACGGTATTCGTCATGAAATCTCGAACAGACTCTCTGGCCTGCTCCACTTCGGGGCTAAAAGTAAAATCAATTGCCATGCTATCTCCAGCTAGATTATCGGTGACTGGGCGGAACCGAGGTCGCGGCACACGTTGCGCGGCCGATCCTATCAATATCATCTGCTATCCCGAATTTGAACACAAGATCGTGCATTCCTTCTCAACTCTCGGCCTTGCAAGCTCCCACCGATGTACTTTTTAGCCCAAATTGGTTAATGTCGCGCCGTCGAGACGATTTTTGGAGCATTGACATGTTGAGAACCCTTCTCGCTCTGACAGCGCTTTTAAGCGTTTCACAGGGGGCGTCTGCCTATCTTGATCCCGGTACAGGAAGTATGATCCTGCAAGGCGTAATAGCAGCTATCGCGGTGGTAGGCTTCACCATAAAAAGCTACTGGTATAAGATCCGGTCTTTTTTTGGTAAAGGCGGTTCAGCCAGTCTCCTCGATGATGACGAGGATGAGCAGCGCTCAGATTAAAAGCGGAAAGCAGAGCGACATCCCCTGAAATTTTTCCAATCACAAGAAAGGTAGTTCATGGATACTCTTTCTTCTTCATTCCGCGATCCCAGTGGGTTCGTTTTTTTACATGATAAAATCGTACACCGGCAGGTTAATAACTCGTTTGCGGCGAGCTATGACGCATTTGTATCATCAGGTCTCTACGATAAACTGGTCGAGCGAAAACTGTTAGTCGCTCACGAGGAGATCACTGACGGCAGCGTTGCAGGAACACGCGATTGCTACCGCATCCTCAAGCCGCAGCAGATTCCCTTTATCTCATATCCCTACGAGTGGAGCTTCAGCCAACTCAAAGACGCTGCGATGCTAACACTTAAAGTGCAGCACGAGGCCATACGACATGGCTTTATCCTCAAGGATGCCTCTGCTTATAACGTGCAGTTTCTTGATTCTCGCCCGGTATTTATTGATACGTTGTCCTTCGATACCTATACTCCAGGCACGCCCTGGGTCGCCTATAAGCAGTTCTGCCAGCATTTTCTGGCTCCCTTGGCGCTGATGGCACATACCGACGTCGAGCTATCGAAATTAATGATCAGTCACATTGACGGTGTGCCTCTGCCGCTGGCCAGCAAGCTGCTACCGTTCAAAACACGCTTCAACTACGCCATTGCTACACACATCCACTTGCACTCTCGTATGCAACAGCAGCACGCCGACAACGCGTTGGACGATACACCCGCTACAAGCAAGCATTCATCGCTTTCGGAACAGAGCCTGAAAGCCTTGATGGAAGCGCTGGCGAAAGCAGTGCAGAAGCTAACATGGAAGATGCCTGACACTGAATGGGGCGACTACTATGAAAACACTAATTACTCCGACCGGGCAGGCGAGGAAAAACGAGACTTGGTTGACCGTCTGCTGGGCAGCATCCCAGATCAACTGACTGTCGTGCAGGATTTTGGCGCTAATACCGGCGAATTCAGTCGTATCGCTGCAAAACACAGCGCATTGGTGGTCTCACAGGATATCGATCCGGTTGCAGTAGAAATGAATTACCGAAAAAGTGCCGCAGGTGGACCGGTCAACATCTTGCCATTAATACAGGATTTTAGCTCTCCCTCGCCGGCTATCGGGTGGGGTAACGCCGAGCGGGATTCTTTTTTACAGCGAAGCCACTGTGATGCATTACTGGTCCTGGCGCTTGTTCATCACCTGGCGATCAGCAACAATGTTCCTCTGTCGAATATCGCAGCCTTGTTTGCCAGCCTCACGCAATGGTTGGTGATAGAGTTTGTACCCAAGGAAGATTCTCAGGTAATTCGTTTACTCGCCACCCGAGAAGATATTTTTCCGGACTATACCCGCGACGGCTTTGAAGCCGCATTTCGTCAAAACTTCACCATCGAGGATTCCTCGCCGGTGGCTGAAAGTGAACGCACCCTTTACCTGATGAAAACGCGAACCTGACAACACGACAACTGTAAGCTAATCCTGATCGATTAAAGCACTGACGTCGCGCCGCCCGTGCTCGTAGTCTACAAATATTGGCGAGGACCAGGCTCTCTCCTCCACATCAGCCAGACAATCATCATTGTAAGCGGTTGCGTCGTTCACATTGCATGGGCTAACCGAAATACACTGTCCGGCCTCATCGTATTCGCAGCGCAGATTTTCGCCATTTACCGTTGGGGAAGCGGCCTGCAGAGCACGCACATAATACAGTGCATCACGACCAGCGCTGCGGTATTCAGGGTCACTAAAACGTACCGTACAGCCGTTGCCCTGATCCTCACAAGGCAAAACGCGCCAAGGGTCTTCGATTAGCGAACCAACCTCCTCAAATTCGTTGACCTGCGGTTGGATTTTCACAACCTCAATACGATCGATACGTTTACGGCGGTCTCCCGGAAAGTAGCACTGGGCGCCGCACAACCGCTCTAAACGGTCCTGAGACAGCGCTCGATGACTATCAGCTGGACAACCGTCCTTTTGTTCAAAAGCGCCTAAAGCATTTACCTCGAACTCAGGTATTGTGTTTTGAGTGACAATGGTGCCCATGGGCTGTCTTTCCCCCTCGCTCACCAGGTCAAACCACAGCAGGATACGATCTCCGCTAGTGCCGTAGACCTCTTTACGCTCCAGCGCGCTCCATACAGACTGCCGATCACGCCCTGTGGCATGCACCGCCACCAGTCCGCCGGTACCAAAAAAAGATGCAAATCGTTCAAAATACGGGCCAGACAGACCGCCAGTCTCTTGCAGAGTAATGAAATCAGGTTTGGGCTCCTGCTCGACCAGGAACGCAGGGGGGCCGAGCAGGCCCAGTGCTGCATCAGACATCCTGCGTCGCATGATCTCCTTATATCCGGTGCCCGGCCGCGCAGTATGAACATCGGATGAACCAATCATGCCCCAGCGAAAGCGCTTGGGTGCTACAGCAGAGTTATCAAAATTGCGAATCGCCAAGCCATACTGCACAGACAACATCGGCCGATGGTTGTAGGCCGGCATATAGCAATCGCGACATTGTCCAGCGTCCAGCCAGTCCTCGACCCGTCCGCCAGGAATCGTCCAATGACCTGAATCCTTGGTCAGAATAAAGTTCGCACGGGTGTCTGCCGCCCTGCTGTCACACTGCGACCTGAGCTCACCCGATGCCAGACAGCGATCGCGAATTATCTCACCGGCGCGCCAACATTCCGGCAAATAATCGCTCGTCGGTGGCGGGCATTGAGCATCCCCTTGATTATCCTGCAGTACCGCGCGCCAGGGTCTGTATTCCTCGATGTTACCGTGCCCTGAAAATACCTCGATCAGTGGCTCGTGTTTATCGGGGCTGGTGTGCGCAGCCAGCTGCTTGTCCCAGCTGCTGCCTGGCGGAGTATAAAAGCCCCAGGTGTTGCCATGGGGAATCGCCAGGTAAGGAAAACCCCAGTCATCCATCTTGGCGAACAACTCTGAGGGTGTAGGGGCGCTTTCCTGGCAATCAAACGGCAGGTCACGGACAGGCTCACCCGTCACACAGGGTATTAGCTCATCGCGGTCCTGCAAGAAACGCATAAAGTCGAAGTATCGCTGCCGCTCCTCACTACTGTTTGCGCCTGCAATCATTAGCAGGCGCATTATCGTGCCATAAGGGTCCATACCACTGGGAAACAACTGTTCGCGTGAAGCGATAGGGCGTATCGGTACATCTCCTTCCGTGGTATCGCGAAGAACAATATTTTTGTGGCCGTAATGCTCTGCCGGTGTGTCCCCAATCTGAGTCCACTCCCAACCCAGAAACGTGACCATATCGGGATTATTCGGATCACCCGCCGCTGCGTTGCACTGCCGAACCATATCTCTTGTTTGAGACCACTGCGCAGCGGTCAGGCCCTCCGCATGATCGTTAATTGACCAGAAATCCAGCACGGCACAGTAGCGCGCAAAATCACAGGCGTCTGCGGGCGGGTGCGAGCCCTCCCCCCGATACATCGGCAGGCTAATGTTATATGCGTCGAACGAATAGGTAGTGTGCGTATGCAGGTCTCCGAACAGGATCTGCTTATCACCCCCAGTCGGACTCAACGTTCCCTCAAGTTGGAACCGAGCATCTGCACCACGCGGGCTCCCCTCCAAAGTACCTGTAGACTGCCGCTCACCAAAAAAACCCGTCGTCGCCAGGTACACCCAAACACCTGTTCCGAACAATGCGGCTACAAAAAGAAACAAGACAAAACGAGTGAATTTCATTGGCTTATTTTTACCGCCGAGTAACCAGACTTGCTGATGCTTAAGGCCAACCGGCTAGTCGAAACGCGGCAACCTACCATTTTGTTGCCCGCCGGACAGGTCCAGTATCTGCCCGTTGATATAACCTGAACGCTGCGAATCTGAAAGGAATAGCGCTGCTTCGGCCATATCTTCCAGCGTACCCATACGCTGACAGGGCGTATTCTTGATATGGGCATCAATAACGGGCTGCATGTCGAAAAAACTATCTGTCATGTCGGTCTGGATAAGCCCGGCGGCAATAGAATTGAAGCGGACGTTAGTGCCTTGCTCCCCGTACTCAACCGCCGCAACTCTGACTGCGTAGTCAATGCCTGCTCTAGCCGCTGAATAAGCGGCAAGACCCGGACCAGGCAGGCGCGCGGTTAAAGAAGAGATTGTAATAACCGAACCGCCCTGCGTCATAGCGGCAGCCGCGTGTCGGAAAAATAGCAATGCACCGACCACACTGACTTCCATCGTGGGACGGATATCATCCGCGGTGATTTCCGCAATTACGACCCCTGAATGTATACCCGCGGAGAAAACCGCTATGTCCACGTTACCATAAGCTTCTGTAGCGACCTTGAAAAGGTTTTGAATATCGCCATCGCGAGTAACATCACACGCGACCGCGGTGCCTTTTATCTCAGCCGCGAGTTTTTCAAGCGGCTCCTTCCGCCGCGCAGAAACAACCGTATTTGCGCCTTCCGCCGCTAACCGTCGAGCAATAGCGGTGCCGAAGTTTGCCGTGCCGGAAGCACCCAATATCACTGCTGTTTTCCCTGCGAGTGTGGACATGTTCAAAATTACCTTTTTGTTCGTGAAAAGTGAAGAAAACGTCTATGGGCGATTTACCCGCTACGATCTGTTATCAGCGAAATCTGTCATTTGACAACTACGCTGCCATAGCGCCGCGCAGGCATCCTCGTCTTGCGCGATCTTCTGTAACATCTTTCTTTCGCGACAATCGCTAAAAAATAGCCCGCCGCGGTGTTCGTACTCGGGACTGGTAGCTGCATACACCGAGGTGGCCGCGCCACGCGGGACCGTTTTCATAAACGGCACCATAAACAGACCGAGCAACATAAATGGAATCGATTGGTCACGAGCAAGCTCTGTTGCAATCACTCCCGGATGCAAAGCATTGGCGAAGATGCCTTCCCCGGCATAACGTCGGTTTAATTCATTAGAGAACATCAGGTTCATCAACTTCGAATCACCATAAGAGCGGAAGCCGCTAAACTTACGCGACTCCCAATTGAGATCTTGAAGCTGCGGTGTAAGCGTTGCCATTCCCATAGCTGAAGAGGAGACCATTACCACGCGCGCTCCCTTTGCTGCCGATAAGGCGTCGAGAAGCAGGTTGGTA
>CAJQQW010000195.1 GCA_905480565.1 uncultured Halioglobus sp.
GATACTGCGCAAGAGCGTGCCCGGTTCGGTATCGGGGTGCAATGATGCGACAGGTCAGTTGTCTTTGCAGATCAGGCGTTCGAATACGCCCCGGGCTTCTTCCAGTTTGGCGAATACCGGGAAACTGTGGTCCAGAGCCCAACTGGTGGTGAGGATATTCAATGTGCCCACGACCACCGAGGCGAGTATCTCGGGGGAAAATTCTGTGTTCACGTCGCCGTGTTCGCTGCCCGCATGAATCAGGCCGACAAAGCTTTCCATAGCAGTGTTGCCAAGCTCGGCCTGCTTTTCCCTGTCCTGGGCGATCACCGAGGGGCCGATGACGATCAGCTGTCGGTCGATCTCGTTCATGCCGGCGAAATTCGACTCAATGTAGTCAATCATGGCTTCAAGACGGGATCGGGTAGTGGGATGGTTGGCCATGAGCTGCTGCAGCATGGGGCCCATCTGGCTGTATAGCTTCGAAATGCCCAGCCCACCGAGCAGGGCGTGCTTGTTAGGGTAGTGCCCGTAGAAGGTGCGCCGGGCCACGTCCGCCTCAATGCATATCTGCTCGATACTGGTTTCTTCTATACCGTGACGTTGGAACAGGGCGTAAGCCGCATCTTCGATGCGCGCACGGATCTCCAGTTTACGCTTCTCGCGGCGGCCCAGGGGCGCCTCTGCCGTTTCCATGAAATTTCCGTCAGGGGGGTTGCAATAAGGGGACTATTAAACTATTTTGTATACAAATGTGCAAGTTTGCTCATTTGTTTAGCTAGTATCAGGTGTAAATTCAGTAACGCAGCATCCCAGCAGAGAGTTTTTATATCATGTCTGATCGTATTCTGGTCGTCTCCACGGATTGCCACGCCGGCCTGCCTATCGCCGATTACAAACCCTACGTGGAGACAAAATACCACGAGATGCTGGATATGGCCGTGCCCATCACCGTTGAGATGATGGATAAGTCGGAAGAAATGTTCCTTATCAAAGAGATCAACGATGCCTGGCGTGCCCCGGTTGAGAAGGAACTCACCGGCGCCTGGGATTACAGGCAGCGTGTGAACATGCTGACAAAGGACGGTATCGCTGCGGAGGTGATCTTCCCCGATGGCATCACCGAGAAGAATACGCCGCCCTTCGGCGCAGGTCTCGGCCTGTCTCCCAAGGACATGGTGCCCGAATTGCAGTGGGCTGGCGCCATGGCCCACAATCGTTGGCTGGCAGAGCTCTGCGCCAACGACCCGGCACGCCACATCGGGGTAGCCTCTATCCCACTGCTGTGGGACGTGGATCAGGCTGTCGAAGCGGTGCGCTGGTGCGTGGATAATGGTTTGAAAGCCGTGATGATTCCCACTATGTGGTACGAGCAGGACGCCTATCACCACGTTAAGTACGACCCCTTCTGGGAAGTCTGTGAAGACCTTGGAGTGATTATTCACTTTCATTCCGGGCCTGCGCCACATGCGGAATACTTCGGTGACGGATTTCCTGCCGAGGACAGGCGGGATGAATTCCCCGGCGCCATGGGTGTCTTTGTTTCTGAGGTTATGTGGTGGTTGTATCGCCCCCTCACTTTCATGATCTGGGGTGGCGTGTTCGAGCGTTTTCCGAAGCTGAAGGTAATGATTGTCGAGGGCGGAACCATGTTCATGCTGCCGCCCTGGTTGCGGCTGCTGGATTTCCAGTACGGTGAGGGCGATATTTCCGCCAAGCTGGGGGACTTCAAAAGCCATCTCTCTATGCCGCCGAGTGGCTACTTTCAGCGCAATATCGGTATCGGGGCCTCTTGTGTGCGACGCGCCGATATCGAAGCGCGAGATGAAATCGGCCTGGACAAGATTATGTGGGGCAGTGACTTTCCTCACCCCGAGGGCACCTGGCCGAACACAAGCCAGTATTACAAAGACACTTTTTCTGGTCTGCCCGAGCACGACGGACGTAAAATTCTGGGCGGCAATGCGGTCGATTTTTACGGATTGGACAAATCGAAGTTGCGAGCGGTCGCCGATGAAATCGGACCGGAAGCCTCGCTCTTTAACTAATGTAAACCAATCCTGATATACAGGAGTGAAGCAATGAGTATCGTTGAAGCGTGTGAATCTAAAACCAACGCCACCCCGAATTTCCCCATGGGCTGGTTCTCCGTGGCTCGCTCTCACGAACTGCTCGTGGGGGAAGTGAAGGCGATAAAAGCATTTGATCGAGATCTGGTGCTGTACAGAACGCGCTCTGGTCGCGTGGCGGTGCAGGACGCCTACTGCCCTCATCTGGGGGCTCACCTGGGCCACGAGGGGCGGGTGATTGGCGAAAGCATTCGCTGCCCTTTTCACGGTTGGCAGTTTGGGGCTGATGACGGCCAGTGCAATCAAATCCCTTACTGCGATGAGATTCCAACCCGCGCACAAATACGCACCTGGCACTCGGAAGAGAAGAACGGCGAGGCTTATGTTTGGTTTCACCCGGAAAATACATCCCCCCAGTGGGCGCTACCCGACCTGCCTGAACTGGGTGATCCAAACTGGACCAGCCCCCGATACACCGAGCACTTGGTGCCTGCCCACGTGCAGGATATTTGCGAGAATTCCTGTGATCCGGTGCACTTTCAGTTTGTGCATAACAACAACTCAATCCCCGACTCAGTAGTGACTATTGACGACGATGGCCGCACCATGCATCTGCACTCAGAGATGGTTGACGCGGACGTTCCAGGACACTTGCATGCCACGACTTACAGCCCCGGGTTCGCCATGGTGCGCAATACTTATGGCCCCAACGCTGAAATGATTATGTATAACAGCCCGCAGCCGATAGACCAGCACACCACGCTGATGCGCTGGACGCTGATTGTGCGCCGCGAAATTGAAGATCTGGCCGGTGATGATGTGATGAAAGGCATTATTGATGGTATCAGTGACGACTATCCGATCTGGGCTAACAAGGTTCACAAACACCGTCCGGTATTTTGCAAGGCCGACCAGACCCTTGTGACATTCCGTAAGTGGGTGCGCCAGTTTTACCTCACCTCTGAAGACAAGCGGGAGATCGCTTAACACTATGCAGGATTTCAATAACAAGGTTGCCATTATTACCGGCGGTGCCAGTGGCGTTGGTCGCTCGCTGGCCTTTGCGCTGGGTCGCAAGGGCGCAAAAATAGTTGTGGGCGATGTCGATAAGAAAGCAATGGCACAGATCGAAAACGATCTCGGCGCGGAAAATATTGACGCTTTGATTGAACACTGTGATGTCACTTCCATCGACAGCCTGAATGCGGTTGCCGATAAGGCCATTGAAGCCTTTGGTGGTATCGACCTCGTGTTTGCCAACGCGGGTATCGGCGCAGGTGAAACGGGTGCCATGTGGGATTATTCCGAGAAGGATTGGCAGTGGACCATGAACGTGAATGTGTGGGGTGTGATTAACAGCATTCGCGCGTTTATGCCTCGATTGGTCGCCTCTGGCCAGGAATCACATTTTGTTGTGACAGGCTCCGGTAACGGCGCCTACACCATTCTTCCAGATGTACCGATCTACACCGCGACGAAGGCGGCTGTCCACGCCATCACGGAAAATCTGCATTACCAGGTGCAGGCAGGTAATTTGGCTGTGAAGGTGAGCGCTTTGTTCCCCGGTCCTCACGTTGTTGACACGGGTTTGTTCAACTCAGGTCGAGTACGTCCTGAAGATTTGAAGAAAGAAGGCGTTGATGGCAATGAGTCGGGCATTAACTCCGTTGAAGATATGAAAAAGATGTGCGAGGAATTCGGTATTCAACTAGAGACTACTCATCCGGATGAAGTGGCGAATATGGCAATCAAGGGTATTGAAAAAAATGCATTTTGGCTGCTGGAAACCACTCCCGAGACCGACGCAAAAATACGTGCCCGCGCGGATATGATTCTCAATCGGGAAACTCCCGTGCCAGCTATGGTGGGCTAGAGCGCCATTACGTAAACAGCAAAAAATGCAGCAATGACTGAAGTAAAATAGAGGGATAAATAATATGACTAATGAAACAGTTGCACCCCAGGGAAGCCCGGGCGATATTATTAATTGGCCGATGCTCAAGTTGGTCTACCGCACTGATCCTGACAAGATTGCAGCACTGCTGCCACCGGGTATCGAGCCCGGTGACGATCCTTTTGTTCGCTTGACGATCTATAACTTCCCGGTGCCCGATGAGCCCGAATACGGCATCGTGACCTCTGTGGATGCCAACTTTAACGGGACAGCAGGCGAGTTCACCCTTGGTTATGGCATTGATCAGGAGTCTGCGATTTTTGTTAGCCAGGAAACCAATGGCCAGCCGAAGTATCCCTGTACTACCGAGTACTACCGTCTCGGGCCGCAGGTTACCGCGCGCTGCACACATCAGGGTTATACCTTTGCTGAGTACAAGGGCGTGTCCACTGGTCCGGTTGATGGTGGGCCCGAGTTCGAGCAGAACGAGTGGTGGTTGAAATACTCCCGTGCTGTCAGCGTCGGTGGGCCCGCCTCTGGCTTCGACTATCCGCCTCACGTTGTCCGCGTGCGTAGTAAGTACGGCACTGCTCATCGCGAGAATGTCGAGGGTGAACTGATCCTGCGCGACAGCCCCTGGGATCCCCTGGTAAGCCTTTTGCCGAAAAAAGAAATGGTCGAATCTTACCTCTGGTGGCCGATCTTCCTGGATCGCGAAATGACCATCGCTGGCGAACTGGACCCGCAAGGCTTCCTGCCCTTCGCTGACACTATATCCGGCTCTCGCTGGCCGGGCTCCAATGGCGGACCGCGCAAGGCTGCTTGATTGGTTTGCTGACCACAATCTCCGGGAAGATTCTGCCCCGGGGATTGCGTCTCCACACGGCCTCTTTTGATCCCGCCGTTTTGCGGTTCGCGCTGTGGTGGAGATGCTAACTGCTCCATAGTGCAATTCACCACGGGCTGCGCGCCGACTTTATGACGTGTAGGTTAACTGTTTGTTAGGCAAGGGCCTGAACCAGACTGCGTATAATTCGTGCATCTACACAAAGAATCTGACTCGTCGACACAGAAATCCTGGTCTACGGCTATTGCCGGGATGTTGTGTCTTGCCCTCGGGCCCGGCCTGGTGGGTATTTATGGCTTTTTTGTCGAGCCGTTATCACAGGAGTTTGGTGTGGGGGTCGCTCTGCTAAACGTGGGCCCTGTTGCTCTGATAGTGGTTACTGGTTTTATTGCCCCGTTGGTGGGCCGGCTCGCGGATCGTCTGCCTATTCGGCGTTTGTTGTTGGCAGGTGCGACTTTGGCGACCCTGTCACTGGTAGGTGTAGGTATAGCGCCTTCCCTGCTGCTGGTCGGCCTGGGCTTTCTGTGTTTCTCTATTGGACTGACGTTCTATGGTCCGGTAGTCGTGAATGGCCTCATGGTCAAGACATACCCGGGACGAGAGGCCCGCGCGCTCGCCATCGCCGCGATTGGGATCAGTGTCGCCGCGGCGATATTGCCTCCTCTGGTAGGCAACCTCATGGCGCAGCTGGACTGGCGTACGACACTCATCGGTTTGTCCATCGGGATACTGGCGTGTCTTTGGCTAATCATTCTCATTGGGGTGCCAAGAAGTGCAGTGGGTACCGCGGCCGACGCGGAGCCGCAGATTAGCCGGGATTTTTATCGCCAGCCGGCGTTCTGGTTGATCGGCTTGTGCGTTGCTCTCGGCCTCAATGTTTCTGTGGTCCTGGCGGTCTGCTACCCCCCCCATTTTATCGGCCTGGGGTATAGCGCGGCTGAGGCGGGCTGGTTCCTCGCGCTTGCGGGCGTGGCCGGACTGGCTGGCAAGTCTTGCCTGGCCTGGCTGGGTGATGGTTCGCGGGTGTCTGTGAAGTCTATAGCCGTAGCCTTGTTATTGACGCAGGTAGCAGGATTGTCTGGATTGCTGCACGCTGAAGGTGTCGTAGGAATCGGGGTATCTTTATGTTTGATGGGCTTTGGCGGTGGAGCCTTTATTCCCATGCACCCCTACCTCAACAGTCGTTACTTCGACGCGACCATTATCAGCCAGATAAACGGAGCCCAGATGCCCCTCTTTCTGCCTTTCGGTCTCGTGGGGGCGCCGCTTGCGGGCTACGCCTTCGACCAGACAGGCAATTACAACGTTGCGTTGACGGGATTGGCCGTGACCCTTGTTATTGCGGCGGTGCTGGTGCTGAGATTACCTGCCCCAAGTCGTTGATCTGCTTTATCCTCGCCCGGCTAATATTTGTTATTATGCGAGATTGTTGAAGGTAACGTAGCGGGAGCAAGCTTATGCCGATGTCAGTGCGAAAGGCGCTTCATAAACTGTATATGGCTATCATGAAGGCAGTGGTTTTCTTTTCCCCGGATTCGCGCCACCGGGTATTTGCCGGCAGCGGCAGTTCTGCGCAGCTATGCGAGCACATCGCGCGCACCGGCGTAACTAAAGTATTAGTGGTCACAGACAAACCCCTGCGAGAATTGGGCGTTGTCGACCAGGCTACGGCCGCCCTCGCCCGGACCGCTGTGGATGTCGCTTACTATGATGGCGTGCTGCCTGACCCGACATTTGATCAGGTTGCGGAGGGTGCGGCGCTTGCCCGTAGTCATGGCAGCGAGGCGGTACTTGCAATTGGAGGTGGCTCCTCGATGGATGCGGCGAAAATTATAGCTGCCTCCGCGACCAGCGATATGGCGCCCGCCGACTGGGT
>CAJQQW010000196.1 GCA_905480565.1 uncultured Halioglobus sp.
TAGAAAAAAACCAGGCCGTACTTACCGGACATAGCCTCCGACCGCTTGTAAGAATCAACGATTTCTCCGGTACCAAGTACTGCTGCGACATCAAAATCCGGTGCTGGCTTGCCAACTAAAACGCCCATGTAGTTTCCTCCTATTAAAATTTATCAAAATATGCCCCCTGTTGCCGAGAGAGCTCCGGCGGACCGTAATAATAGCGGCCGTCATCACTGCAGGCTATTTAAATGTCGGTATAGCGTCGATAGGCAGACGCTATTACCTGCCAAATCGAGGCATCAGGCAGGGCCCTTGTCCTTGATCAGGGTTTGCAACTCGCCGCTGTCAAACATTTCGGAGACAATATCGCAGCCACCAATGAGCTCACCATCTATCCATAGTTGAGGAAAGGTGGGCCAGTTGGCGTATTCTGGAAGCGTGGCGCGAATATCCGGGTTGGACAGTATGTCCACGTAGGCGAAGCGCTCGCCGCAGGCCATCAGCACCTCCACGGTCCGCGCAGAGAAACCACACTGCGGCTGATTGGGAGAGCCTTTCATATACAGCAAAATCGTGTTGTTGCTGATCTGGTCTTTGATCGTCTCGATTGTGTCCATCTTGTTTCCTGTCTTGGTACGGCCTCACGTGGCCTTCACAGCGAATTTTTCGGCCCGATAGTCTACCCTATTATCCCGGCAGTTTGTCCACAATAGGTGTAGGGGGTTGATTCCGCTGCCTGCAGGATCCCGCCTTCACAGACCGGGCTTGGTGCAGCAACCAACACATTGCCAATTTCACCTCGCAACGCTATCATTGCCTGTTTACCGGCAGCTATCGCTGCCGTTTTGCGTTTTTAGGGAGGCCGAATCATGTCGGCGCTAATGCAAACCTATGCCAGGTTGCCCGTGACGTTCAGTCATGGCGAGGGAGTCTACCTCTTCGATACCGAAGGGCGGCGCTACCTCGACGGCATCTCGGGCATCGGCGTCAACGCTCTGGGCCACGCTCACCCGGCGGTGACCGCCGCGATAACACAGCAGGCCGACAAGCTGGTGCACAGCTCCAACCTGTATCGCATCAGCACGCAGGAAGAACTCGCCGACTCCCTCACCAAGCTGGCCGGAATGGACAACGTCTTTTTTGGCAATTCCGGTGCCGAGGCGAACGAGGCCGCCATCAAGCTGGCCCGACTGCATGGCCACCACCAGGGCATCAAGCAGCCCGCCATCGTCGTGCTGGAGGGCGCATTCCACGGCCGCACACTCGCCACCCTGAGCGCTACTGGTAACCGCAAGATTCAGGCTGGCTTTGAGCCGCTTGTGGGTGGCTTCATCCGCGCGCCCGCTAACAACATAGAAGCGCTTAGCCAGATTGCCAACAATAACCCTGACGTGGTCGCTTTTCTGGCGGAGCCCATACAGGGCGAGGGCGGCGTCAATGTGCTCAGTACTGACTATCTCCTGGCGGCCCGGGAAATTTGCTCCGACAACAACTGGTTGCTCATGCTGGACGAGGTGCAAACGGGTAACGGCCGCACGGGAACCCCCTTTGCCTGCCAGGGAATCGGACTTGAAGCCGATGTTATTACTACAGCCAAAGGTCTTGGCAACGGCGTGCCTATTGGGGCCTGTATGGCCCGAGGCCACGCCGCAAGCATACTGGGCGCCGGACAGCACGGCTCGACCTTTGGCGGCAACCCTCTGGCCTGCGCGGCGGGACTCGCAGTGCTCAACACGATTGCCAAAGACTCACTTTGCGCTAACGCGGCGAATATGGGCCAGTTGATCAAGGATGTGCTGCAGGCAGAACTCAGGGATAACCACCGGGTGAGGGACATACGTGGCCGCGGCCTGATGATCGGCATACAGTTACATCGAGACTGCGGCGAACTGGTAGCACGAGGCCTCGACGCCGGCCTGCTGATAAACGTCGCCGGTGGCAGCACGGTGCGCTTGTTGCCACCGTTGGTCATTAATGAACAAGAAAGCCGCGAATTGGCCGCCGGCGTAGCCGCGCTGATTCGCAACTTCAACTGATTCGTAGACAAAGACGTCCGGGAACTGCGCATGTCGGATACTCGACACTTTTTAACACTGTTGGATTTCAGCCCTCATGAGCTGAGGCAGATTCTCGCTCGGGCCGCGGAAATGAAACGGGCCCATTATGCGGGCGACGACCAGCGGGATTTCCCCGGGGTCACTCTGGGGATGATATTTGCGAAGTCTTCCACTCGCACCCGGGTCTCCTTTGAGGCGGGCATGACACAGTTGGGCGGCCACGCCCTCTTTCTTTCACCGGAGGACACTCAGCTGGGGCGGGGCGAACCGGTTGACGACAGCGCCCGGGTGATTTCCGCCATGGTAGATATCGTCATGATTCGCACTTATGAGCACGATATCGTGGAACGCTTCGCGGCTCATTCCACCGTACCCGTCATCAATGGCCTGACCGATGATTTTCACCCCTGCCAACTGCTGGCGGATATGCAAACCTGGTTCGAACACCGGGGAGATATCGCAGGCCGCAGCGTATGTTGGGTAGGCGACGGTAACAATATGTGCCAGTCCTATATCAATGCGGCCCGCCAGTTCGATTTCGAACTGCGCATCGCATGCCCACCAACCTTTGAGCCGGACAAACGACTACTCGACGCCAACAGTGGCCGGGTGCGCATCGAACACGACCCGGCGTCAGCCGTCAGGGATGCCGACCTGGTCGTCACCGATGTGTGGGCATCTATGGGGCAGGAAAACGAGCAAACCAGGCGCGCTGCGCTGTTCGCACCCTACCAGGTCAATGCGGAGCTGATGAGCCACGCCGCCGGCGACGCCCTCTATATGCACTGCCTGCCCGCCCATAGAGGCGAGGAAATCAGCGCAGAATTGATGGATTCGCCCGATACTGTGATCTGGAACGAGGCAGAAAACCGGTTGCACGCGCAGAAAGCGCTGATGGAAGCGTTACTCCTCGCCAATCGTCGCTAACTGCCGCGTCAACGCCGCCAGCTGGACGGACCTGGGCCCTGCGCTGTCTTCAGGAGCACATCATTCACGCGCGGTACGCTGCCATAACAGCTGCATAAGTCAGATAGTGGCAGGTTATCCACAGCCGTTAGCGTGCGCTGGGGATGAGTTGAAATGCTTTTCGGCTATATGCAGAGTATTTTTTATAAAAATTAATTTTTTCGCCCGCCGCAGCGCATCGTTCTTACGTCCTTGCGGCGACAGCCACGCAGATAAAGGGTTCTCGGGTTAGCATGTGCAGACTCACCCTACTTTCAACAAGTTATCCACAAAATAAACCCAGCCTCATACCCTTGCATTGGACGCGAACGCGCATTATCTTGTACTTGAGTGAAGCATATACCCCTACATATTGGGTATAGCGGCTAAAAAACGAACAAAAAAAGACACTACAATTAGCCGTCGAAGCAGGGATACCCTCCCGACAACCACATCGCGGGTCATGCACTCTGCGGTTGTTGTGTCGCGGAATCAGGACCTTTGCCAAGCGGATAACTAACAACAAACGCCGGCACTTCGGAGACCATATGCAGACAGATACCACCCCCGGCGGCACTGCCGCCGAAGCGACCACCCCAACTCATCAGGCCGGCGTCAGCAGCGCGATCGCCGCAACCGCGCCCGGACAACTGCGCGTCATCAAACGCAACGGCACAGTAGTGCCCTTTGAGGCCAGCAAAATCTCTGTCGCCATCACCAAGGCATTTCTCGCGGTAGAAGGCGGCACCGCGGCGGCCTCCAGCCGTATTCACGAGACGGTCGCCCAACTAACCGACATGGTGGAGGCGATTTTTATGCGTCGTATGCCATCCGGCGGCACCATTCACATGGAGGATATCCAGGACCAGGTAGAACTCGCCCTGATGCGCTCCGGCGAGCACAAGGTCGCGCGGGATTACGTCATCTACCGAGAGCAGCAGGCGCAAAAGCGCGCTGCCAAGCTGGCCTTACCTTCCGCCATCCAGCAAGTGGCCAACAGTATCTCTGTGGTTCAGGCAGACGGCAGCAAAGCCCCGTTGGACATCGACAGACTGCATACGATCGTCAGCGAGGCCTGCTTTGAGCTATCAGACGTCAGTGAAGCAGAAATCCTCGATGAGGCCCTGAAAAACCTCTATGACGGGGTAAGCCAGGCGGAACTCAGCACCTCGCTGGTTATTACCGCGCGCACACTTATCGAGCAGGAGCCCAATTACACTTTTGTCGCCGCTCGCCTGTTGTGCGACAACCTGCGCAGCGAGGCCCTGAACTTCCTTGGCATCGCGAACAGCGCAACCCAGCACGACATGGCCGCGCTGTACGCAAGAGCACTGCCCGCCTACATCGATAGAGGCATAGAACTTGAATTGGTGGCGCCGACACTGCGGGATTTCGACCTGCAACGCCTGGGCGAAGCCTTATTGCCGGAACGCGACCTGCAGTTCACCTACCTCGGCTTGCAGACCCTGTACGACCGCTATTTTATTCATAGCGACGACACCCGCATCGAACTGCCGCAGATTTTCTTCATGCGGGTCGCCATGGGCCTCGCCGTGGAAGAACCGGACAAGAACGCACGGGCCATTGAGTTCTACGAGTTGCTGTCGTCCTTCGACTACATGAGTTCCACCCCGACCCTGTTCAATGCCGGCACCCTGCGTCCGCAACTGTCATCCTGCTACCTGACCACGGTACCGGACGACCTGCACGGCATCTACGGTGCCATCCAGGACAACGCCATGCTCTCCAAGTTCGCCGGAGGCCTCGGTAATGACTGGACACCGGTACGTGCATTAGGAGCTTATATTAAAGGCACCAACGGCAAATCGCAGGGCGTCGTGCCCTTCCTCAAGGTGGTCAACGATACCGCCGTGGCCGTAAACCAGGGTGGCAAGCGCAAAGGCGCCGTGTGCGCCTACCTGGAAACCTGGCATCTGGACGTCGAGGAGTTCGTGGAATTGCGTAAGAACACCGGTGACGACCGCCGCCGCACCCATGACATGAACACTGCCAACTGGATTCCCGACCTGTTTATGAAACGGGTTTTTGAGGACGGTGACTGGACCCTGTTTTCGCCCAATGATACTCCTGATCTGCATGACCTTTACGGCACGGCTTTCGAGAAGCGCTATAACGAATACGAGGCCATGACACACGACGGCAGCATGAAACTTTACAAGACCGTGAAGGCGCAGAATCTGTGGCGTAAAATGTTGGGCATGTTGTTTGAAACGGGTCATCCCTGGATGACCTTCAAAGATCCCTGCAACCTGCGATCACCGCAGCAGCACGTGGGCGTAGTTCACTCCTCAAACCTGTGTACCGAGATCACTCTGAATACCAACAAGGACGAAATCGCGGTCTGCAACCTGGGCTCTGTCAATCTGCCCCAGCACATCGACGAAAACGGCCTTAATCTCGAGAAACTACAGAAGACAGTGCGCACCGCAGTGCGCATGCTCGACAACGTGGTCGACATCAACTACTACTCCGTGCCTCAGGCAAAGAACTCCAACCTGCTGCATCGTCCAGTGGGACTCGGTCTGATGGGGTTCCAGGATGCCCTGTACAAGCAGCACATAGCCTACGGCTCAGGGGGAGCGGTCGAGTTCGCCGACCGCTCGATGGAAGCAATCAGCTACTACGCTATCCAGTCTTCCAGCGAGCTCGCTGAGGAACGGGGTGCCTACTCCAGCTACGAAGGCTCACTTTGGAGCCAGGGCATCTTCCCGCTGGACTCACTGAACAAATTGATCGACGAACGCGGCGAGCAATACATTCAGGTAGACAAGTCTCATACCCTGGACTGGGATGGCTTGCGTGACATGGTGAAAGCCCGTGGCATGCGTAACTCCAATGTGATGGCCATTGCGCCAACAGCCACTATCGCCAACATCACTGGCGTATCGCAGTCTATCGAGCCCACCTATCAGAACCTGTACGTAAAATCGAACCTGTCGGGAGAGTTCACCGTAGTTAATCCCTACCTGGTAAGTGATTTGAAAGCCAAGGGGCTGTGGGATTCTGTCATGGTTAACGACCTCAAATACTACGATGGCAGTGTGCAGTCGATCGACCGGATACCGGAAGAACTGAAAGCTATTTACGCTAACGCTTTTGAGGTAGAACCGCGCTGGCTGGTGGAATCTGCCAGCCGTCGACAGAAGTGGATCGACCAGGCGCAGTCGCTGAACCTTTACATCAACAATGCCAGCGGTAAGAAACTGGATATTACTTATCGCATGGCCTGGCTGTGCGGACTGAAAACTACCTACTACCTGCGCTCACTGGCGGCAACCGGTACGGAGAAGTCCACCATCGACACCGGCACATTGAACGCGGTATCCAGTGAAAGTGGAACCGAAAGGGGCCCGGCAGCGGTACCCGCAGCCTGCTCGCTGGACGACCCAGACTGTGAGGCGTGCCAATAAGCAAGTCTTCGGACATTACATAAACAACATCAATAACGGCAACCAGGAAGTAAGACACATGTTGAGTTGGGATGATTACCATACAGACGAAGCAATACCGACAAGCACCTCGGCCTCGATGCAAAACACGGCCGAAGCAATTGCAGCGCCAGAGGCGGCGACATCTGCAGCAATCAGGACGGAACCGGCCGCGGCCAAACCCACCCTGGTGGTAGATATACCCGAACCGGTTGAGACGATTGTCGAAACTGCGAAAAGCGAGCCAGGTGTGGCGAGCAGCGCGTCACAAGCATTGGGCGATATCGATGTCGCACCCGGCCTCGAAGAACTGGAAATGGGTGCTGCCCGCTTATCGGTAGACGAAAAGGCAATGATCAACTGTCGTGCCGATCTGAACCAGCTCGTGCCTTTCAAGTATGACTGGGCATGGCAGAAATATATTGACGGTTGCGCCAATCACTGGATGCCGCAGGAGGTCAACATGACCGCGGATGTGGCCACCTGGAAAAATCCCGAGGGCCTCACAGATGACGAGCGCCGCATCGTCATGCGCAATCTGGGCTACTTCTCTACCGCTGACTCCCTGGTAGCGAACAACTTGGTGCTGGCTATTTATCGCCTGATCACCAATCCCGAATGCCGGCAGTATCTGTTGCGTCAGGCCTTCGAGGAAGCCATTCATACCCACGCTTACCAGTACTGCATTGAGTCGCTGGGCATGGACGAGGGTGAGGTATTCAATATGTACCGGGAAGTCCCTTCCGTCGCCCGCAAAGCGGCCTGGAGCCTGAGCCATACCCACTCCCTGTCGGACCCAAACTTTAAAACCGGCACGCAGGAGACAGATCAGGAACTGCTGCGCAACCTGATAGGCTTTTACGGCGTTACCGAGGGTATCTTCTTCTATTGCGGCTTTACCCAAATTCTCTCTATGGGGCGTCGTAATAAAATGACCGGCGTAGCAGAACAGTTCCAATACATCCTGCGGGATGAATCTATGCACCTCAACTTCGGAATTGACGTAATCAACCAAATAAAACTGGAGAACCCCAACCTGTGGACACCGGAATTCCAGGAAGAGGCGGTGAAGATGATCCTGGAAGGCACACAACTGGAAATCGAATACGCCCGTGACACTATGCCGACCGGTGTACTGGGTATGAACGCTGCGATGATGGAGGAGTACCTGCACTTCATCGCGAACCGGCGCCTTTCTCAACTGGGGCTGCCGGAGCAATACGCAGGCGCGCAAAATCCTTTCCCATGGATGTCGGAAATTATGGATCTGCGTAAGGAGAAAAACTTTTTTGAAACACGGGTAATCGAGTACCAGACAGGCGGCGCCCTGACCTGGGACTAGACGCAATGGGGCCGCGCGATCAGGCGGCCTTTACATTATTGATTATGCTGAGAAATAAAGCCCCAAAAAGACCCAAGAGGACTCTCACATGGCTACTAGCGATAAGAACCCGTCGGAAACAGAAACCATCCTCATGGCACTGGATCAGATCAGCCAGACCATTGATGTGATGAACAGTGTAGTGGGCCGTCTGCGTAATTATATGAACGAGCAACAGGCTGCCGCGGCAGAAAAACACCCTGAACTGCACGCAGAATTACAGACTGACCGCACACTCCACTAGGATAGAACAGAACACACTGGCCAACCTGGGGAACGCGCCAGAGTTATATTCCACAGTCGCCACGCGGCGGCTTTCGCACCTCTCCAAAGATGGCCGAGTCAGATTGGCGAGCCCTTCCACAACTGCCCCGGCTTGGTCTTAAGCCTTCATCTGGCTGGCCACTGGAGCAGCGATTAATTCATGAACCCCAGGCTCAAACATAACCTGATACTCCTGATCTGCCTGGGCCTGCTGTTCGCTATACCCATCGCCGGCAAAACATGGTCTGCCCACGGCATGGCCCCTGCCTTGGGAACTGCGATACTGGTAGTAATTTCCACTCTTTTGGGACCGCTGGCTTTCCTCGTGGGAAGCCTCGTCGATACCGGTTTCGTCAATACCACCCATCTCACCACGGGTAAGGAGATCGCGCTTCTGCTTGGCACAGGTACCCTGCTGTTTCTGGGCTGGGTTCGCTTACTTTTTGGTCGCCCCGCACGCCCCACCTTTATATTTTTACTACTCACGAGCTGGGCACTACTCGGTGTATCCTTTTGCATCTTCATTGTGTTCACGCACACTACCTGAGCACTGCACGCCTCCACACCAGGGACACGAGTGAAACAGGAATATCTTCATGCTGATTAGACGATACCAACCCATCGATCGCCAGCCTGTAATTGATCTTTGGACCAGTGTGTTTAACGACAAACAACCCCACAACTCGCCCGCGCGGATGATTGATGCCAAACTGGCTGTCGACGATCTCATTTTTGTGGCACTGCTGGATACTCAGGTCGTAGGTAGCTGCATGGCAGGCTACGATGGGCACAGGGGCTGGCTTTATGCCGTCGCCGTGGTGCCACAATATCGACGTAACGGCACCGGGGCCGCACTGGTAAAAGAGGCTATCGCGGCTCTAAATTCGCTGGGTTGTATCAAAGTCAATTTACAGATACGTTCCCACCACAGGCATGTAGCCGACTTCTATCAGGCACTGGGTTTTAACATTGAAGATCGTCTGAGCATGGGTACCTTTATCACATGAATAGGCTCAAAGCCTCTACCGAACGAGCATGAAACGATTCATCCTATGGGACAACGACGGCGTTCTGGTCGATACTGAACACTGGTATTTCACCGCTACACAGCGCGCACTAGCCGAAATCAACTTCAAACTCGAGAAAAAAACGTATCTGCAGCGCATGGTTCAGGGTGCCTCCAGCTGGGACCTCGCCATTGAACAGGGAGTTGACGAAGTCCTGGCTCTAGCGCAACGTATACAACGCG
>CAJQQW010000197.1 GCA_905480565.1 uncultured Halioglobus sp.
CCATGTCGGTGACGGCATTCACCAGTGAGTTCTTCAAGGACTCCGGTGTCACCAACCTGTCGCAGCTGCAGGACTACACCCCCAGCCTCAAAATAACGCCGGGGACGGATTCCAACTCCACCTCAATCCGTATTCGTGGTATCGGCTCCGTGGGCACTAACGTCGGCATCGACCCCAGTGTCGGAACATTTATCGATGGTGTTTACCAGGGTCGCGCCGGTATGAGTATCGGCGACCTGATCGATATCGAGCGTATCGAAATTCTGCGCGGGCCCCAGGGGACGCTCTACGGCAAGAATACCGCCGCCGGCGCAATCAGTATTATCACCAAGGCACCCTCCCCCGAAGCGCTCGAGGCCGAGGTAGAACTGCAGTACAACACCGACGAACGGGCGGAAGTGCACGCCATGGTCAACGTACCCTTCGGTGACACGGGCCACGCCATGCGCCTGACAGGTTACGCTATCGACGGGGACCACCTCTACGAAAATACCTATAATAGTGAAGATTTAAATAATGCGAATAAGTGGGGGGTGAAATCCCGCATCCTGTTCGACGGTGATACCAATCCCGACCGCAGACTGGGCGAATTCCTCTTCACCTTCGATTACACCAGGGAAGACACCGATTGCTGCGCACTCGCCGTCATAGAATACGACGGACTTTCTACACTGAATACGCCCAGCCTTAATGCCGCCTCTGCCGCGCTCTCTGCACAACTGGGTAACAATGCCGAAGGCAACCCCATTCTGGAGTGGTACTCCTTCGAGGACTCCGAGGGTTTTCTGCCTCCCAGCGCCAACGCCTTTGACGAAGACAATTACTGGGTGAATGCTGACATTAGTAACGAAGTGACCATTGGCGGCGCGGCGCTGGAGTGGAATAGAGACCTGTCCAACGAAAACACCCTTACTTTTATTAATGCCTGGCGTCACTACGAGTCGAACAGTGCCTACGACGGTGACTTTACTGCTTACGATGCCGTCACCGGCTCCCAGGACATCGATTTTGACCAATATTCGTCAGAGTTCCGCATTACATCCCCCGGGGGCGAAACCTTTGATTACCAGGCCGGACTCTACGCGTTCTATTCTAAAATGGACTCGGTGGGCACGTTCCGCCAGGCGGTTCCGCTCGTGCAAAATATAAATGTCGGCGGGCTCCCTCTCAGTGCTCTCTTCCCCGATGGCACCCTCAATACTGATGACAATATTTATAAAACCACCAGCTATGCTGCCTTTGGGCAACTGATCTGGAACATTACCGATAATTTCAATACCACGTTCGGATTGCGCTATACGTACGAAAGAAAGCAGCGGGACGGCTCGCAGATCACTACTCCTGTATCAGTAATCGATATCCCGCCCGTAGCAGGACCTGACGTTTACTACGACGAAGCCCGCAACGATGATGACTGGTCACCCACCATCATCGCCCGCTACTTTGTTACAGCGGACATCATGACCTACGCCAGCATCAGCCGCGGCTTCAAATCCGGAGGCTTCAACCAGCGCCGCGAACTGGAGGGCCGCAACGGTGAGTTCGATCCCGAGACGTCCACTAACTATGAACTGGGCTGGAAAAGTTCGACAGAGAACCGCCGCCTGCAATTCAACGGCTCCCTCTATTTCACCAACTACGATGATTTTCAGGCACAAGCCTTCGATGGCAACAACCTGACAGTGACTAACGCAGGCTCAATGGAGAGCTACGGTGTGGAACTGGAGGCAATCTTTGTGCCCATGGCCGATATGATCGCCGGGACGGCCATCGGTTACAACAAAGCAGAATATCAGGATTTCGACAATGGACAATGCACTATCGAACAGAGTTTCAACTATTATTTCGTCGAGCTGGATGCACAGGGCGGTGTTCCCGGCACAGCCGTTCCCGCCTGCGTGCAGGATCTCGCGGGCAAGGCTATCGACAATGCGCCTGAGTGGACGGTCAGCAGCTATGTGCAGTATGAGCATGACCTGACCGCTGACCTGTTTGGCAAGGCGCGTTTAGAACATAACTATATTGACAGTTTTTACCTCGACCAGGATCTTGATCCCAATCTGGAAAACGACTCGGTCAATCTGATAAACCTACGCTTTACCCTGTCCAACATGGAACAGACCTGGGAAGCGGCAATCTGGGGGCAGAATATACTCGATGAGGAGTACTACGCTTTTGGCCTCGATATCCCTGTAATGGGCGGCTATGCAGGCGTTGTCGCTCCGGGTGAACTCTACGGCATCACACTGCGATTTTACTACTAGGCCCGTTGCCCGGGGGCGAGGCACGGTACATACTCGTAACACACCAGCGGCGAGCTACCCGCTTAAATAAAGATGGAGCCATGCAGTATGTCCGAAGAAGCGATCATCTCTACTGACCAGCGCTCTGGCCGCGTTGCGCCACCAAAAACAGCGGGGTTCTACGCGAACTGGGGACCACAGGCCTGGATAGACATGTGGATGTCAAACACGATGCTGGTGAAAAAAGCCATGCCAATCGTGAGTCATACCTTTGTCCCCATTCTGCGCCTCTCCGGGGACAAGGAGCAGGTAGACAGGGACTACGATGAGATTAAGTCGCGCCGCGAGATTCTCCGCTGGAACGACTCCCCGAGAGAGAAATGGCGCAAGCGTTACGGCAATTTCGTCCGTGAAGCAGAATGGGCATTGCTCGAACTGCGAAAATACTACAGCCAGAAGCAGTTCGAAGAAATAGTGATTGGCACATCTGTTGCGCTGTCCTACGAAACATCGGCAGATTTTCTCAAGATGATGAATAGCATGTCCGATAAAAATGCCAAGAAAGCAGCCAAGGCTTCGAATGATGGTCCCAAAAAGCCAAGCCGCTGGAGTACGTTCATGTTTGAAACCTTCAATCCGGCACACTGGCTGACCGGTCCTGCAACCATTACGCAATTCGATCCATCCCAGGGATTGACCGAAATGTTTATCCCTGAATGCGGGTGGCACACCTGCGGCCCTGCTGATCGCCTCCCTAATCCCAGCGCGTTGCCGGAAGAAGGCTGCCTGCACATCTGCAAAGGGCCCTTCGAGGCGTTATTTAATGGTGAAGGAGGCGGATTGAAGATGGAGTTCGAGCCCCACCTTCCTGAGACATCGTGCACTGTTCGCATGAGCTGGCAGACAAACTAGAGCCCGATGCTCGTTCAAATCAAGGAATTCTTCTCTACGCAGTGGAACGTTATGCAACTGCGACAGGAGGTTGCAACGCTGCGTAAACGGAATGCTCGTCTGGAATCGCAGAATGAAAGCATGCGACAAGGTATGCGCCGCTGCGTTACTTGCGAGTACCGACTTGATGTCAAGTCACGCCAGGGGAACGCACCTGTGCTGGACAAAGGCCGCGCAGAACACAAACAGGCCTGACAAATTCTTAAACTGACTATTACTACAATGAGGTAAGCCATGTCCGTCATCTTAGTTACTGGCGCCAGCACCGGCATCGGGCAGGAAACCGCCCTGCACTTCTCCCGGCAGGGCCACAACGTGTATGCCTCGGTGCGCAATCCGGATACGGCGACCGAACTGAAAGAAAAAATCGCCGAGGAAAAACTTTCTGCAAAAATCATACGTCTCGATCTGGTAAAGCCAGACACGATTAAAGAGGCTGTCGCTAACATCGTCACGGACAGTGGCCAGCTCGATGTACTGATTGCCAACGCCGGGATCGGTGCAGGCTCTTCTGTTGAGGAGACAGAACTCGACACAGTGCGGGAAATTTTTGAGACCAACTACTTCGGCAACGTGAGTCTGCTACAGGCAGTAACTCCGATCATGCGCCAGCAGCGCTGCGGACATATTATCATGGTGGGTTCCCTGGCGGGTCGCTACGCGGCGGGCTGCCACGCCCACTACTCTGCCTCCAAATGGGCCATGGAAGGCCTGTGCGAGTCACTTGCTCAGGAAATGGCAGAGTTCAATGCACGTGTCACTATCATCGAGCCCGGCTGTGTGGTGACCCCTATGTGGACCAAGGTAGAGGCCTCTGAGACACCTCCACTCTACCCTGAGAACGTCAAACGCCTGGTGAGGTTCTTCGAATTTGGACTGGGTCGGCCCGCCATGCCCAGTGACGTGGCAGACGCCATTGAGAAGGCAATCACCAACGACAAAGCGCCCTTTCGTATTCCGGTGGGCAAGGACGCACTGGAAGTAACCTCTGGCAGGACGAAGGCCGGCGATGAGGCATGGGTTAGTATGCTTTGCCAGGACACCTACGACAGCTTCGCCGATGGCTGGAAGGATATCGTCGGTGTCGAGTATTACCGGGACTGACGGCAGTCTGCAGATAGTGGCCTAGAGCTTTGCCAGTACCTTGCATTGAGAAGTCGGTGTCTTGAGCGCTTCAAACGCCTGTGGCAGCTCTTCGAGTGAAATAATATCGGTGATCATCGGAGCCACATCGATACGCTGGTTCGCCAGCATCGCTACCGAAGTTTCAAAGTCGTCCAGCGTATAGGCTATCGCGAACTGAATATTCAGTTCTTTTACCAGTCCGAAGAAAGGCATGATTGCATCCGGCTGTTCGCATACACCCACGGGGACAATCTTGCTGCCGTAGGGCGCAATCTCGATGCACTGCTGCAACAGGCCAGGCGCTCCCACACACTCAAAAATCACATCGGGTGGCCCACCGGCCACGTCAATGAACTGCTCGAGCAGGTTTTCCGCACCCTTTGTAATATCGGGCTTGATCACGCCTGTTGCCCCCATCTTGCGAGCTAATTCAACGCGGACATCTGCAAGCTCACTGACAATAATGTCCCGGGCGCCAAAGAAGTGGCACCACTGGGCAACCGTCAGGCCAATAGGTCCCGCGCCAATGATCATAATACGACTTCCTGCCTTCACATCGGCAATACGCACCGCGTGAATGCCTACCGCGAGCGGTTCCACCAGCGCCGCAGTCTGCAGATCCAAACTATCCGGCAGGCGCACGCTCTCACGGCTACCTGTCGTCACATACTCCGCAAAACCACCCTGGTCATTCACCCCGGACACTTTCTTTTCCTCACATTCAAAAAAGCGACCCGCTGCACACGGCAGACAGGTGCCGCAGGCGATAAATGGCAGTGCACAAATACGATCTCCTACTTTCCAATCTCCCTCCGCCTCCGGGCCGACCTCGGCGATTTCTCCAACATATTCGTGTCCGAGAATCTGGCCACAGCAGGCGGTGGTCAGGCCCTCCCGGGTGGCGTGGAGGTCTGTGCCACAAATTCCGCAGTAGCTCACTTTTAGCACAAGTTCCGAGGGATCCGGCGTGGGGTCATCGACGTTCTCAACGTCAAGGGGTTTGCCTACTTCCTTAAAGACTGCAGCCTTCATCACCTGACCTCGCATGAATCCCCATAACGGGGAAAATTTCAGTGTAGTTAACGCCGACGCACTGTCTGGAAGCTCGCAAAAAGCGGCCCGGTGCAGCGCATCTGGGGCTACCCACACTATCGGATAGAAAATAAACAGTCAAATCTGATTGTTTTTTTACAGGCGGTTTGATAACTTGCTTTTCAAACTGAGACGGCCCGGCGGGACGCCCGAATCAGTGCCTTTGGGGCCTACACGTCTCTTGGCCGACACACATAAATATAGTCAAAATGGAGAACAGCATGGACCTCGGATTATCTGGAAAAAAAGCAATCGTCACCGGCTCCACCCGCGGCATCGGCCGCGCTATCGCCAACCTGCTTGCGGATGAGGGCGCAGACATCGCGATCTGCTCGCGCAACCAGGAAGAAGTAGATAGTGCCGTTTCCGAGCTTAGCGCTAAAGGTGTCAAGGTAACCGGTGCAGTCGTCGACGTAGCGGACAAAGATGCTTACCAGGCCTGGGTCGCCGCTGCGGCGGGCGAGTTGGGTGGTATCGACATCTTTGTACCGAACGTCAGTGCCGGCGGCGGCAACATGAGCGAAGAGGGTTGGGAAAACGCCCTGAACGTTGACGTCTTTGGCACCACCCGCGGAATCGAGGCTGCTATGCCATTTTTGGAAAAGTCAGATGCTGCATCTATCGTGATCATCTCGAGCACCGCTGGCGTTGAGACCTTTATGGGCCCTCAACCCTACAATGCTATCAAAGGGGCGCTGGTTATCCACGGCAAACAACTGAGCCAGGCGCTCGCAGCCACTGGTATCCGAGTCAATTGTGTGTCTCCCGGCCCGATCTTTATTGAGGGCGGCGCTTGGGAATTCATCAAGGAAAACATGTCCGACCTCTATGAAGGCACACTGGCCCAAATTCCCCAGGGCCGCTTTGGCACCGCCGAGGAAATTGCTAACGCCGTTGCTTTCCTCGCAAGCCCCGCTGCAAGCCTGATCACCGGAGTGAATCTGGTAGCGGATGGCGGCTTCACAAAGCGGGTACAGCTGTAAAATGAGCAAGTCGGATCGTATAGACGTATACCTCGTCGCCGGAGGCAAGTACCACAATATTGACTATGCCCGGTTGGAAATTCTCAAACTGCTCGCGGAGCAATCCCGAATCAAGGTGCAGGTGGGTAGCGATTACAGCGATAT
>CAJQQW010000198.1 GCA_905480565.1 uncultured Halioglobus sp.
TATTTGACGACCCCCTGCTAGTGCGCACCAGTGATGGTATGACACCCACTGAACGGGCGCTGGAACTGGAACCCGTCGTACGCGAGGTGCTGAGCAAGATCGACCAGGCGGTGCAGCCGCGGGGTGATTTTGATCCCGCGCGGGCGAAACAGGTTTTTCGCATTATGGCCAGCGATTACGCGGAATCCACGCTGCTGCCGAGCGTTCTGGGCAAGCTGAGACAGTCTGGGCCAGGGTTGACACTGGATATTATGACGCCGTCGGATGTGAGCTTTCTTGACGTGGAGCGAGGCAAGGTAGACATGGTGATCAACCGCTTCGACTCCATGCCGCAGTCCTTCCACCAGATTCACCTCTGGAATGACAGCTTCACCTGTGTGCTGGGTCCTGATAACGCTGTACTCGATGATTTCACGCTGGATAACTACCTGAAAGCCAACCACGTATGGGTCAGCAAGACCGGCATGGGCGTCGGCGTCGGCGTGGACCCCAGCGACGTGCAGCGACTGGGCTGGGTTGATCTGGCACTGAATACGCTCGGCAAAAAACGCCAGATCACCGTGTTCACCCGCCACTACCAGGCGGCAATGACGCTGGCCGAACAAAATGACCTGATCGTTACCCTGCCCACTCGAGCGGCACAGCTCAACCTCGACAACCCCCGCCTCGTGCTGCGGCCGCCGCCGCTCGAGATTCCGCCATTGGAACTGAAGATGGCCTGGAGCCCGCTGCTACAGCATAATCCTGCCAATCGCTGGTTGCGCCGCTTGATCGCCGATACCGCCCGTGAACTGGACGGGCAGCAAGCCACTCCCTGACCTGCATTGCGATAGCCTGCGCCGCGCCAGGCAGGTAGTTATTGCCCAGTGGGTGACGCCAGACAGCGCTTATTCACATAACTGATGGTGGCGATAAAATTGATTGATTCGCTAAATTTCGCTGCTACCCCTAAACTCATTCGCATTTACCGCACCAACAAGAGGTTTGGGCATGACTGATCGCGTGCAAGAGGGCGGCCTGCAGGTCGCAACAACCCTCCACCAACTGCTGGAGAGGGAGATTGCTCCGGGAACGGGCATTAGTCCCGCACAATTCTGGAGTGGACTGGAATCCCTCGTAACCGAGTTGGCGCCGCGCAATAGAGCCCTCCTCGCCGAACGGGATGAGATGCAGAACAAGATAGATGCCTGGCACGAGGCGAATGGCGGGGCCGGGTACGACCGGGCCGCCTACAGGGCCTTTCTGGCGGACATCGGCTACCTCCTGCCCGATGTTCCAGACTTCCAAATCAGTACCACTGACGTCGACGATGAGGTCGCACGCCTTGCCGGACCCCAACTGGTGGTGCCGATAATGAATGCCCGTTTTGCACTCAACGCTGCCAACGCACGCTGGGGAAGCCTTTACGATGCGCTCTACGGCACGGATGTTATCCCTGCCCACAATGGCGCGGAGCGCACCGGTGACTACAACCCCGTGCGCGGCACCCGGGTAATCGCCTACGCGAGGGAATTCCTCGATAATCACTGCCCACTCGACGGCAGCAGCCACGCGGAAGCCAGTGCCTACCGTATCGTCGATGGTGCTTTGCAAATCACCCTGATCAACGGCAACACCTGCGGCCTGTCGCACACCGAACAACTTCGGGGTTATTGCGGCACGCCAGACGCACCCACGAATATATTACTGCGCCATAACGGCCTGCATATCGATATACAAATAGATCCGGCGCACCCGATCGGCGCCAGCGATACAGCGGGCGTCAAAGATGTGGTACTGGAAGCGGCACTCACCACCATTCAGGATTGCGAGGATTCTGTGGCAGCGGTAGACGCCGAGGACAAAGCCATTGGCTATCGCAACTGGCTCGGTCTGATGCGTGGCGATCTTGAAGACCGCTTCGACAAGGGCGGAAAAACCGTGAGCCGCCGGCTGCAGGGCGATCGCACGTTTACCACGCCAGACGGCGGCACTCTGCTATTGCCAGGACTAAGCCTGTTGTTCGTGCGCAACGTGGGGCACCTTATGACGACGCCGGCTATTCTCGATACGCAGGGAGAAGAAATTCCGGAGGGCATCATGGACGGGCTGTTCACTGCCATGATCGCGCTGCATGACCTGAAAAAAAACGACGATGTGCAGCGCAACTCGCGCGCAGGCAGCATGTATATTGTTAAACCGAAGATGCATGGCCCCGATGAAGTCGCCTTTACCTGCGACCTGTTCGCGCGCATCGAATCGATTCTCTCACTGGCCCCAAATACATTGAAAATGGGCATCATGGACGAGGAGCGTCGCACAACGGTCAACCTCAAGGCCTGCATCCACACGGCACGTGAACGCCTGGTGTTTATCAACACCGGCTTCCTCGACCGCACCGGTGACGAGATACACACCAGCATGCGTGCGGGCGCGATGACGCCCAAGGGCGCCATGAAAGAAGAGGACTGGATCAAGGCCTACGAAAACTGGAACGTAGAGACGGGCCTGCGCTGCGGGCTACCCGGCAAAGCCCAGATCGGCAAGGGCATGTGGGCCATGCCCGATCTCATGTCAGACATGATGAAAAACAAGATCGCGCACCCGGAATCCGGGGCAACCACCGCCTGGGTGCCCTCGCCTACGGCGGCCACACTGCACGCTATTCACTACCACCAGGTCAATGTGTCGGAGCGCCAAGCGCTCATAGCAGAGCGCGTGGGCGCGACGCTGGACGCTATCCTGCATATTCCCCTGAAAGGGGCCGAGGGTCTGAACGAACAGGCGATCCAGCGAGAGCTGGACAACAACGCGCAGGGCATTCTGGGCTACGTGGTCCGCTGGATAGACCAGGGCATTGGCTGTTCCAAAGTGCCTGACATCAATCACGTTGGCCTCATGGAGGACAGGGCCACCCTGCGCATTTCAAGTCAGCATATTGCCAACTGGCTGCGCCACGGCGTGTGCAGCAAGGAGCAGGTCATGGAGACACTGCAGCGCATGGCGGCCGTCGTGGATCAGCAGAATGCCGATGACCCGTTGTACCACCCCATGGCCCCGGACTTCGAGGGCAATGTGGCTTTTCAGGCAGCCTGCGACCTGGTATTCCTTGGCGAAAAACAACCCAGTGGCTATACCGAGCCGGTGCTCCACGCACGCCGCGCGCAGGCAAAGGCCGAGCAGAGCGCGGACAGTTGAAGGACACGTTGTGGCAGCGTGCGCGGCATCATTACCCTCTGACCAGCCGTTGCTAACCCTTGCAACTCGGCGGGAGATACTCCCTCGGCAGCGGGTCGTTTCGTCCAGGGCCTGACCCCGGCAAGCAGGTCCAGCGCATACTGCTGCCGTCGTTGGTGGAACCCGATAACTGAAAGGCGAGTAGATTGTCTGGATCGGGCGATCCACCGTCTACCACGCTGGCATAGACCTTTGCCACGATATACACACTCTCCCCGTCGACCAGCGGGTCAGGCGCCCAAGCCAGCGAATGCACTACCTCACTGTTTTTTACGCGCAAGTCCAGGGCGGACAGCTCAGCCTGACGGGGGTAGTGGCGTTTGGCCGCCACGTAGCCAGCCAGCAGGGTCTTGGCTTTACCCAGCTGTGCCAGAGGTTCACTGATCTTGGAACGCACCACGTAGGACTGGTAAACCGGCAGAGCAATGGCCAACAATATGCCCACTATGGCGAGCACGACCATCAACTCAACCAGGGTCACACCCCGTTGCGCTCTTGTCGCCTGTAACATCGCATTATCTCCCTGGGCCTGTAGGTGCATTATCTCGGCAGCGGTGCGCCTCTTTCAACGACTAGTCAGCACACTTAATACTCTGAAAAGAAAGGCGCGATCTATCGGTGCGTGACTTATTTTTCCAGCGTTGGGATGATCTGGCCAACAGCACTACCAGCGCAGGTAACAGACCTGCCGCTACACGCTGAAAGACTGCAATTGTTGTCAGTTCTGGTGTGAAACAGCACGTTACCCGACACGTCGGTCTCCCGCACGGCCCGCCGTATCCTTGAATTGCAAGTTGGTCAGCTGTTCCGACAACAAACCGATAAGGAACATTATCGCTCCGGTCAGTATCAACAGGGCGGTTCCGTTGGTAAACCTGAACCCGGTGTTAATCACCGTGAGACAATAGTTGAACACACCCAGCCCTGCGGTAAATACCGCCAAAGGGAAATAAACTTTGAGCGGCGAGTACAGGGTACCGACCTTGAAAATGATCAGCAGGAAACGCACGCCGTCTCGCATTACATTGATGTGGCTCTTGCCGAGCCGGCTGGAAACTGCGATAGGTGTAAAACCCACAGAATAACCGGCCCGAAAAAATGCCATGGTCGACGTGGTGGGGTAGCTGAACCCATTGGGTAGCATGTAAAGAAAAGTCATGAACTTGCGCCGGTCCACGCAGCGAAAACCGGAGGTCAGATCATCGATACGGTGACCTACCATCCAGCTGGCGAAACGGTTGTAAAGCGCGTTCGCGCTCCAGCGGGCCACACTGGCCTGCGCCGCCCGTCCGCTGCGGGCGCCCACCACAAGATCGAAACCCTCGTTCATCTTGGCCAACAAGTCACCCACTTGTGCCGCGGAATGTTGGCCATCCGCATCCATAAAAACAATATAATCGCCGCACGCCTCGCGCGCGCCAGATTTGATCGCCGCACCGTTACCCTTGGGATACGGGTGGTTAATCACACACACGTCCGCGTCCTGGCATACCTGCCAGGTATTGTCTTTGGAGCCATCGTTCACCACGATGATTTCAGCATCCGGATACAGCGCGGTCAGCTCCGGCAGCAGCACCGCCAGCCCCTGCTCTTCGTCCTTGGCCGGAATCACAATAGAAATTTTCACGGGGTTTTCTCCAAATAAAGTGCCATCGTCTGCTGATCCCGGCGCGAAAGCAGCCCCCTGCTGTGCAGGGTATTGAGCGCCTCCAACGATTCCGCCGTCGCCTCACTGCTATTTTCAAGGGTGGCGAAATGCAATTTCATCAGCAGGCCTCGCGCGTCCCAGCGTGATTGAATCAGAAACATCTCAGTATAGCCGAGCGCCTTATCATACCGCCCAAGCGCATTCTCCAGTACCGCCAGATCGAAGTATATTTTTGCCGACGCCCTGCCCTTGGCCCCGGCGTTCAGGTGCATCTGCGCCAACCTGTCCGCCAGGCGTATCCTGTCGAAACCTGGGCAGCGGTTATCCTGCAGCAAGCGCACAAGGCTTAGCAACGTGGTTGCAGAACTCAATGGCCGCTGTGCCTGCTCGACCCCAAGTTTATCAATCTGCTGCTGCGTGGGCGGCTGTCTGGCAATACAACTCAGCGCCAGATTGCGTACCTGGTAATCACCCACCCGTTCATTGGAACCCGCGCCACCGGCACTGGCCTCGAATGCCGCCAGAGAATAACGGCGGGCCGCCGCCAGTGCTCCATGCTGTGCCAGTTCTACCGCCATGTCGATGTTGGCGCGAGCAGAATGAGGATGAGCGTTGAGATGATGAACACTCAGCAGGGAGCGCTGAGACCAAATCTGTGCCTGTGATGCGGTCTGCCCGGCGAGCACTAATGCACAGAGGCCAAGACAGACTAGCAGCGGTGCGGCGGGCTCGGGCAATCGCCTGACCAACAGCGTATAAAAAACGCCGAGCATAATCAGCATCCCGACGGCAGGGTAGTAATTGCGGTGCTCATAATAAAGCTCCAGAGAAAGCACTGTGGATTCCACGCTGTGCCCCACCAAAAACCAGGCGAGACCAAAAGCCAGCCAACGCCCGGCCTGCCACCGCAACAGCACCCCGCAAGTCAGCAGAAGGGCCGCCCACGCAGCGATCGACCAGGCGGTCGTGATGGGCTCAGTCAACGAGCGAGACAACAGGATATCGTCGTGATAAATCCCCATGCGCTGAACCTGAGGGTTGATCCACTGGCCCACGTAGTCCCACAGGATTCGGCTCTCGGTCAGCAGTCGCTCTTCAAGCGTAAAGGGGCGTCGGTGAAGCTTGTCCGCCAGCCAACCCCAGCGCAGCACAAGAAAAGTGAGCAGGCCAGCGGCTCCGCTGACGATCAGGCCGTAGCTGGTGTGCTTCAGCCAGCGAATGGGCCGACCTTTTGTGTCCTTGCATTCAAACCACCATACTTCTAGCAGCAGTAGGGTCGGCACCACAACAATCGCGTTCTCCTTGGCGAACAGTCCAAGCACTAAAAACAGCGGCACCGGTAAAAAGCGCCAAAACGCCGCGACCCCTTCCACCCGACCGAGCGCGCGGCGCCAGCCGATGTAGCTGATCAAGGTCAGTAACATAAAGAAAGTGGACAACATCGCCATGCGCTGCACCATGTAGAGAACGGTGCTCACCCAGAGGGGATGCAACAACCAGATAGCGCCCAATGCCACGGCCAGGTAGTGATAGCCAGGCACCGCAAGATGCCGGAAAAGCAGCCACAGTAGCCAGATCACCAGGCCGCCGTTGGCCAGATGCAGCAGTATGTTGATCGCCTTACTGGTGGCGACACTGCCATCGAGATACACGCGCTCCGCTACGAAGGTCGCCATGGACACAGAGCGCCCTAGCAGACCTGACGAATCACCGAAAATATAGTCCGGGGCGAGCTCCGGTTGTTCCTTGAGATTCTGGATCACCATCACGCTGGAGCGGTCGTCCAGCAGCGCCGGCCCGGTGATTCCCGGCCAGTAAATCCAAGCGGTGAGTGCGACCAGCACCAGCATCAGCAGTATGGCCCCCGAGGTGCCCTTCCCGGTCGTCATGGCTCAAACAGCCGGCGCACTACCGGCAGTTCCCGGCGCCGCGGGTCCTGTTGCATCCAGTCTCCGATCAGCGAGTACGTCAGATCCATGTCCTCCGCCCCATGATTTTGCAAAAGGAAAGCGTAGAGGCCACGATTACCCTGCCGCGCCGCCGCCTCCTGCAGGTAATGGCGCAGTGTCTCACTGCTGATATCGGGTTCACTCGCCATCATGAGGTATTGCAGCTTCACCAATTGAGGTAGACGGGGGTAGCGCAACACGATCTCATCAATAATCCCGGCAATGCGCGAACGATCGGGCCGCCCCGGCGGGCTCGCAGAAAACGCCACCAGCGCCTTCAAAGAACCCCGATCCGAGGCGTGTAAACGCTTTACAGGCGCGAGGCGTTCGATCTGTGCCAGCCAGTCATTGTCCAGCGCCAACTTGGGGAAATACAAGGTATCCAGCTGATAAAGCATAACCAGAGCGGGGAAGGCGTCCGGTGCCAGCTTGTGCATCCGCTCAAAATGAATTCTCGCATTCACCGCCAGCGATAACTGTTCGTCTTCGCGAAGACCCAGCGCCTGCGACTGTTCAAAACGTGCATACAGCACGTTGCCATAGTAGAAATTGGCGCGGGGCGAGGCCGGATGATTAATCACGTTGGCACGGGCAAGCATGAATTCATCACTCCACACCTGAGTGCGCAAGAACAGCTGCAGCGTCAGCACGCCGAGTACGGCACTGAGCAGAAGGGGTAACCGCAGCCATGAAAGACGCCGCGAAATCTCAAAAAGCAACGCCGCCAGCCACAGGCAGACACCAACTGAAGGCAGGTAGTTGCGATGCTCAAACACCATTTCCAGCGGCAGCACCGTCGATTCCATCGCATGAGCCACCAGAAAAAACAAAAGCGCGAATAACAACAGTGGCTGGCTGCGCCGCAGCAGAAATGCGCCTGTCACGAGGGCTAGCCAAGCCAACAGTGACAGGACGGTGGTCACTGGACTGAACAGGGAGCGCGATAGGGGTATGTCATCGTGGAAGAAACCCATGGACGTAATATTGGGCAACAGAATCCACTCGAGATACTGCCATAACAGGCGCAGCTGAGTCAGCACGCGGTCCTCGAGGGTAAAACTTCTGCCATTGTAACGGCCCGTAACCCACTCGGGAGACACGATGAGCACCAGGCCAAGTAACAGCAGGGGCAGCAATAGCGCCATCCATGCGAGTCGCCGCACTGCAGCGCGCTGCTCGCCTTGCCATACGCCCCGGAACAGGCTGACCTCCACCACAGGAACCAACCACAACAGCAAGGCGCCGTTTTCCTTCGACAGAGTGGCTGCCAGAGCCAGCAGCGCTAACCACAAACCCGCTGCCACAATCTCCCCCACCGTGGCGCCCGCCGCGACCCAGCGCAGACGGTAACGGCAATACAGTAACAGTCCCGCCACGCTGAACAGGGCCGACAACTGAGCCATGCGCTGCACCACGTATAACACGGTAGACACGTGTAAGGGATGCAATAACCACAGGGCCGCTGCAAGCAGGGCGACGGCCCGAGGATCAACACCGAGCCGTCCAACGAGGGCGGGCGCGCGCAATAGCACGAGGAAAAGATGGTATAGGAGAACACCCGTTAGCAGATGAATAACAAGATTCGTCGCCTTGAAGGCCCAGGGTAGAAAACCCCCTGCCAATATATAGTTAAGCGCAAACGAAGCCATCGCCACGGGTCGGTGGAACAGGCCGGCGTCATTACTGATAATCGCGCCGCGCCAGTCGTCAAATGCCCAACCCTCTATTTGTAGCAGGCGGTTATCAATCAGATTGGGTATATCGTCAAAAAAAAACGGACCCTGAAGGGCCAGTGCGTAGCAAGCGCCGCACACCAGACACGCCGCCACCGCCGCAAAGCGATAGTGGCTGACCGCGGCGAACCGGGATGTGTGAGTTTGAAACTCTGGCATGAGGGCTAAGACTACAGAAAACAACGCGTAAAAAAAAACCCGGCAACAGCCGGGTTTCATTATAAAGGATCAACTCAGAGGTTGATTGATTATCCGCGGCAGTTTGCCGGCAGGTATTTCCTTTCAACAGCTGTGCCACTTGCGCCATCACCGGGCACACACTCCCAGACGATGGAGGCTCCATTAGTTCCACCGGAGAGAGAGAAAACAGAGAGCCCGGTACCCCCCCAAGTTGACGCTTTGATGTTAGCGACGATGTAGATGCCAACGGGGTCGGTGCCTATATGTGATATAGCGAGGCTATCCAAAACGTCCGATTTTCTGCTTGTAAGATCAATACCATAAGCAGTGAAAGGCGCAGACCCGGAGGCAACAGTTCCATTTGACGAAACGTACTCGGCAATCGTTGTTTTAGCTTCCGCCATGGCCGCCAGCGCCTCAGACATCTTGGACCGGACGATATAGTCTTGATAGGCAGGCAGTGCAATCGCCGCCAGAATACCGACAATCGCGATCACGATCATCAGTTCGATGAGGGTAAAACCCCTTTGCGCTTTCTTTTGAATAGTCATAATGCTTCTCCGCAACTTCAGTATTAAACAAGCAACAAGATCCTGTACCTTTTACCGTTGCAAGTCGTTCGGTTGAAGACACATGCAGAGGCCATGCCAACCTGCACAGGAATCATTCAATTTATTTTAATATTAACGTTATCAGTAGGTTACATCCTTATACAGGTTGAACTTCCGTAGCCACTTCCCCCGCAGATTACGGCAACGAGTGACAAGAGTTGAAAAAAAGTGACAATTTTCGTCACGTGCCTGCCCGGCGCGCACTTCGAAGTACTCCATGACTTCGATCATCCTGTATCACTGACAAGGCAACCCACTGCGACAGCGCCACAGAGGCCATAGCAAATCTCCACTCATGGCCGTAACTGGCGTCTGGCAAGGCTGGCAGACGTGCACCCATGGCATGATTTCATGCCTTTTTCATTTGCAGGATTTATACCCTAATATACTGCTGTATGCAGCTCAGACACTGGTTA
>CAJQQW010000199.1 GCA_905480565.1 uncultured Halioglobus sp.
GTGGTAGCGGCACAAGTAGTTGGCGGATTCGCACGTGAGCTCACTGCAACTGGACATTCAATGCCAAGGCGAGAACGCCTTTACACTCGATCTCAAGTGCCAGCTCCCCGCAGCGGGCATAACCGCCATCTACGGACCCAGTGGCAGCGGTAAGAGTACTTTACTCGACTGCATAGCAGGCCTTCGCAAGCCCTCGGATTCCAGCATAATAAGACTGAATCACACTAGCTGGCAGGCGCCAGGGCGCTGCGTACCACCGTGGCGGCGAGGCATTGGCTACGTCTTTCAGGATGCCAGGCTATTCCCCCATCTCGACACGCTCGGCAACCTAAAATACCCATTGGCACGGAACAAGCCGGGTAGTGTCACACTCGACCAGGTAGTCAAGTGGCTGGAGCTGCACGATCTGCTGGCATACAAGGTGAACACCCTGTCCGCGGGGCAAAAGCAACGGGTAGCCATAGGCCGAGCGCTGCTTGGCTCACCGGAGCTTTTACTGCTCGACGAGCCGCTGGCAAATCTCGACCACGTCGCCGCCAGTGAATGCCTGCGCTGTCTGCAGTACCTGTCTGCCAACACGCGCATACCAATGCTTTATGTCAGCCACAATATCGAGGAGGTCTGCCAACTGGCGGATCACCTCCTGTTGCTCGAGTCAGGCCGCGTCGTGGAGCAAGGCTCACTGCTGGATTTGTGCAGCCGACTGGATACGCGCTTGTCCCGCGAGGAGCAGGCAGCAGCCATTATCACTGGAACCATTTCAGGACAGGATGAGTCCTTCGGTCTTACGGAACTGGACATCGACGGTCATATTCTTCGCGTGAGCCAATTGCGCCTGCCTGCAGGACAGTCACGACGTATCCGCATTCCCGCCAGGGATGTTAGTGTCTGCCGCGAGAGGCCGCGCAGCAGCAGTATCCTGAATATTTTTCCTGTCACGATTGAGGAGCTGGAGGACACTACCGCACCGCGTCTATTACTGCGACTCTGTCTTGGCCGGCAACACCTGCTGGCACGCATTACCCGCCGTTCCGCAGTCGAACTTGGCCTGCAAAAAAATGATGAGGTGTACGCGCAGATCAAGAGTGCCGCATTACTGACAGGACCCACGGACGCCGTATGAAAACCCATCCCTACGACCGCCTCAACCCGGATATGATAATCGACGCCGTGGAATCGATAGGTTACCTGAGTGACGCTCGCCTGCTGGCTCTGAATAGCTACGAGAACCGTGTTTACCAGGTTGGCATAGAGGATGCGCAGCCAATCATCGCAAAGTTTTACCGACCCGGCCGCTGGAGTGAGGCACAGATCAAGGAGGAACATGCCTTTAGCCTGGAGTTGGCGGAGGCAGAAATATCCGTCGTACCTCCCATGGTCGATGCACAGGGTTCCACTTTGCACAGTTACGATGATTTTCAGTTTGCACTCTTTGCGCGCCGCGGCGGTTATCCGCCAGAACTGGATAACCTCGATAACCTGCTGGTGCTGGGCAGAACCCTCGGACGTATTCACGCCATAGGCAGAACGCAGCCCTTTGCCCATCGCCAGGCGATTTCAGTACAACGCATGCTGCGCGATAGTCGCAAGTTCCTGCTGGACGGTTTTATCCCGAAGGATTTGATCGATGCCTACGCGTCTCTCACCAGCGATCTCGACACGCTGACAAGCAACTTGATGGCAGAGGTCGGTGAAGACGATCTGATTCGCGTGCACGGCGACTGTCACGTAGGCAACATATTGTGGCGGGATGACACAGCGCACTTTGTCGACTTCGATGACTGCTGTTCCGCGCCGGCTATTCAAGATCTATGGATGTTTCTTAATGGCGAACGTCATGATCGGCAGCTACAACTGTCAGAGCTCATTGAGGGCTATTCAGAGTTCTGTGATTTCGATCCGCGGCAGATACGCTGGGTCGAGGCGCTGCGAACCCTGCGTCTGGTGCACTACGCGGCGTGGCTCGCGCGGCGCTGGGAAGATCCGGCGTTTCCGCGCAGCTTCACCTGGTTTAACAGCGAGCGTTACTGGGCCGACCATATCCTCGAATTACGCGAGCAAATGTCAGCCCTGCACGAAGAACCACTGCAATTAATTTAGGCAAACACGCTTATCTCATCAGGGAAGACGCGACGGGGGGTAAAGGACTGACCAGAGCCAGGACCAGAAGCTATTTTTCTTCAGAACCTCGCAATCTACCGCATCAAAAAACGTTTCCAAACCGACCGGATCCTCGAAGTAATCCATGCGCGTTTTAAACCCGCGATCAGGATCCAGTTGCTTTACAACCTTCGCGGGACTTCCCGCGACGACAACGTTGGCAGGCACATCACGGGTAACAACGGCTCGCGCGGCCACGACGCTATTATCGCCAATTGTTACTCCCTTGAGAACAGTGGAGTGATCACCCAACCAGACATTATTGCCAATATGCACGGGTGTGGGTTCATCCCTTGTCATACGATCGTAAATCATATGCCAATCAGAATCCGTGATGTACGCGCCGTTCGCGAGCATTACGCCATCACCCAGTACGATCTCATCACTCGCACTGAGCCGTGAACCAGGGCTCATAAGGCAGCAGTCGCCAATGACAACACGACCAGCTCCAGCCTCCCGCCCCCATACGCCAACCTCGACCCTGTTACCCGGTTCGCCAATGGCAGTAAAACACCGGCCTATCTGTATGCTGCCTCCAGACAGATGCACATACCAGGGTTTCATAATGTTATGGTGTGGACCAAGTGATAGACACTCAGGGCGTAAAAAATATTCCGCATACCATCGCCGGAAACTCAAGTAACTTTTTTTCAGCCAATAGGGCCGCAAGTCTTCACGCATAGGAGCCTTTACTCTACTTCGATTTATCGAGTGTTAGCCGTATCATGGCAGCCGCCCTCATCAACATCAAATCCAGTGCCCGGTGCATGAGGGCAGGCACCTGAGATAGCAGATAAACGGGAGGCGAAACCCTTGCTAGACAACTCAAGTCCGGTCAACAGCAATCAGACCCATCTTCACCCGAGGCTTGCAACGGTCGTCCAACGCCATCTGCATACGTTGCACCGTGGACAAATTTCAGATTACAGCCGTCGCGCGTATGCCCATGTCGTTGAGGCACTGGGTGCCAACCCGCGACCGCTCGTTATCGACTCCTTTTGTGGCACCGGACACAGCACCGCTCTGTTAGCACAACGTCATCCGGATCACTTTGTTATCGGCATTGATAAGTCTGCTCACAGACTGGGCAAGCATCGCGGCAACCTCTGCCCTGACTACTGCCTACTGCAGGCCAACTGCGAGGATATCTGGGCACTACTCGCACAAGATAAATTGCGAGCCGCCTATCACTATATTCTTTACCCCAATCCTTGGCCGAAGGCCAGGCACCTGCAACGGCGAATTCACGGCCACGCCAGTCTGCCGCGCCTCCTAGCACTCGGGGGGCAGGTCGAACTGCGGTCAAACTGGCAGCTCTACGTGGAAGAGTTCGGCAGTGCGCTGCATCTGGCAGGTCACCGCGGGTCTGTCGCGCGCGTTTCAAACTCCGACACTCCTCTTAGCCTTTTTGAGCACAAGTACCGCCAGAGCGGACATGACCTGTGGTCATTCCGAGGCAGGATATCGCAGTGACGATTAAGCGGTTATAGGCTAAAGTGCGCGTTCAAAAGGAGATACCATCATGACGGCAAACAAGGCAGACCCCGTCTGGAACCGGATTCGCACGGAGGCCTCGGAGCACACGGGTGATGAGCCTATACTCGCAAGCTTTCTGCACGCAACCATACTCAACCACACCCGGCTGGAACTCGCCCTGAGCTTTCGCCTGGC
>CAJQQW010000200.1 GCA_905480565.1 uncultured Halioglobus sp.
GGTGCTGCCCGCCAGTACGTTTTCGCTGGTGGCCTCTTCCATAAACCCCTTGGGCGCGATGATTTGTGTATCACTGTTAGCACCTAGTACAGCGAGTACGCCACCGAAGTGGTCGATGTGGGAGTGGGTGAAGATAACCGCTGAAATTGGCTTGGTTTCCAGGTGCTCTCGCGCGAAGGCGATTGCGGCCGCCGCGGTTTCCTCCGTAGTCAACGGATCGACCAGGATCCAGCCAGTGTCTCCCTCAATAATAGTCATATTTGAGAGATCGAAACCGCGCAACTGGTAAAGTCGTGGCGCCACCTCGAACAGACCGTGGACGTTGTTCAGGGTCGCCTGCCGCCACAGACTGGGGTTGACCGTATCCGGCGCGTCACCCTCGATAAAGTCATAGGATGGCATATCCCAGATCAAGTCGCCTTGAGGGCCTTGCACCTGCAATGCTTCGGGGGCGGCTATCAGCCCGCGACGTGCATCCTCGAAGTCGCGTGGGTCCGCAAGATCCAGCGTCTGCGGGACTTTCGCGTTGGCCTCGATCGTGGTGGCGGTGGCGGGCATATTACCCTGGCGGGTAAGTGTGGTGTCTTCGGGTTCTCCGCTGCAGGCGCTCAGCAGTAGAAGGGGAACCAGTGACAGCCGTGCCATTTGCCAGTTGATTCTGTTCGACATAATGATCTCCCTGCGGATTGTGGTGCACGCCTTGAAGTGGCGGTTACTGCCCGCCGGAACGTGCATGACACTAGCAGCTAGTTGGCGCGCGCTCAAGATATACCCGGGCCCCGGGAGTGGCCCTGAGTGAGAATATGCGATCGTATTCCGCCCACCTTTATTTCTCGTGCCCAGCTCGATACTCTCATTGATCGGGCGGCTGGATTGGCTGGTCGACGGTGGAAGGCTTGAGGAGTATGGCATGGTAAAGCGCATTGCTTACGAGTGTTGGAACCCTGTGCAATCCTTCAGACACGAAAATACTGCATTCTCGCGAGGAAGCCTTTGATGAAACTGACCCTGTTTGGTGCAACCGGCGATTTGGGTAACGAGTGTTTGTCGCAGGGTTTAGCCGCAGGCCATGACATAACCGTACTGGTGAGGGCCCCGGACAAGATATCCCCTGACATTGCTGAGCGAGTTACGGTGGTGCGGGGTGATGGCCTGGTCCGCGAGGATGTCAGTATGGCGCTGCCGGCCAAGACGGAGGCGGTGCTTTTTGCTGTAGGCATCGATGAAAAAACATCGCCTGAAAATCTGTGTACTGACGTGACGCGAAATATTTTGTTGGTGATGCGGGAGCGAGGCATCAGTCGCCTGGTGTGGTGTGGCGGCGGCAGTAATTTCAGGCCAGAGGATGAGATAACGTTAGGCGCCCGCTTCGTGCGGTGGTATGCCAATACATTTCTGAGTCATCGCCATACCGACAAGGAGCACCAGCTGCGCTTGCTGGATGACAGCATGGATATTGACTGGGTAGGCATACGTCCCCTGCAGATGAAAAAGGGGACGCTGCGCGGCACTTACCGTATTGGCTTCTTGCGGTTCAGTGGCTTGTCCAGTATCTCGTTTGCCGACTGTGCTCACGCTATGCTGGAGATGCTCGACAATGACAAATGGCTGCGCAAGGCGCCGATAATCCAGTATTAGTGAGGAACTCGTGACAGCAAACGATATGACAGTTTCTGTAAAGTCATCAGCGGTAGCTGAGGAGTACTTCTTCGAGGAAGGGTGCTATATCACGGAGTTATCCAACTCTGTCGATGATGCCGCGGTGTCCATTGCGCGTGCCAGGCTTGCCCCCGGCGTGGCGACACGCTGGCATATGCTGCGCGATACGGGAGAGCGCTATGTCTTGTTGGAAGGGCATGGCCTCGTGGAGGTGGGTGATCTGCAGCCTCAGGAGGTAGTGCCTGGAGACGTGGTGCTCATTCCACCTTCGACTCGTCAACGCATTACCAGCGTGGGTCAAGAGGATCTGATATTCCTGGCGATTTGCTCGCCACCCTTTACGCCGGAGGTGTATATTGACATCGAAGGTGAACGGGACTCCGGCTGATGACTTATGCCGGGAGTAGAGGAGGAAGGTCCTGTGGCAGAAAAATTCGACGCACTGGATATAAAACATCGCGCGTTTATTGAGGCGCAGCACATTTACTTTGTCGGTACCGCTGGTGCCAACGGTTACGTGAATGTTTCTCCCAAGGGGATGGACAGCTTGCGTATTCTCGATGACACCAGGGTTGCCTGGCTCAATCTCACGGGCAGCGGCAACGAGTCCGCTGCCCATGTGCTTGAAAATGGTCGTATGACAGTGATGTTCTGCTCCTTCGACAAGCAGCCCCTGATCCTGCGGCTCTATGGCCAGGCGACAGTGGTGCACCCTCGCCATGGACAATGGGCGGCGTTGTTGTCGCGCTTTCCCGATTCACCGGGGGCGCGTCAGATTTTTGTGCTCAATCTCTCAATGGTGCAGACATCGTGCGGCTATGCGGTGCCGTTCTTTGAGCATGGGGGAGAGCGGCCCACCTTGAAAAAGTGGGCGATTAATCACGGTGAGTCAGGTCTGAAGGACTATTGGGAGCAGAATAATAGACAGAGCCTAAACGGCGTCGACACAGGTATTTTCACGGATGTTACTGATTCTGCTGAGCCCTGACTATGAGCCCTCCCCGGGAGCGGCGACGAGGAGCGCTCGCGCCGTGGCCGACGGGCGTCAGAATATTGGCCCTGTTGCAGACTATGAGAGGTAGCCTTTGAACAAACGCATAAGGCTGGGGAGGAAACTACTGCTGATATGCGTTGCTGCAGTGCTGCTTCTAGTGACCTATGCTCTAAACCGTTACACTGCTTTGCCCGTTGATCCTGAGTGGGCTGTGCCCGGTGATCCGGATGTGTCTGCCGGTGCGGTGACTGTGAGGTACAGCGGCACGGCGACCCTTTTATTCAGTGACGGCGAAACCGCCTGGATGACCGATGGCTGGTTTTCGCGGCCCGGTCCCCTGCGATTGGTGCTCGGTAAGATAGAGCCCGACGTGTCGGCTATTGAGTGGGGGCTTGCGGCAAACGATGTCGATACACTGGCAGCGATAGTCCCGCTTCACTCTCATTACGATCACGTCATGGATGCACCGGAAGTGGCGCGGCGCACGGGAGCAGTTTTAATGGGGTCTGACACGACGGCTTATATCGGTCGTGGCTGGGGCTTGCCCGAATCGCAGATTCAGGTATTGGTCGATCGTGAGCCGTTTCACTTGGGGCGTTTCGAGATTACGCCTATTGAGTCCCGGCACTTTGAATTCCCGGATCCCATGGTGCGGGAGCGGGCGCTGGGCAGCCCGGACCTTGAGTCGCCACTTGTGCCGCCTATTGCCGCGTTTGATTACCCCGTTGGGAAGACATATATACTGCACGTGAATCATCCGGCGGGCAGCTGGCTGATTGTCGGCAGCGCGGGTTATGTGCCAGATGCTCTGCGCGGTCTGGAGGCGGAGACGGTGTTTCTCGGTGTGGGCGGACTGGGTTCGCAAAGCTTGGCCTACCGTGAGGGTTACTGGCGTGAAATGGTAGAGACGGCCTCGGCCTCGCGGGTTGTGCCTATTCATTACGATAGTCTGACCGGCCCACTACGGGGCCCTTTTCTTGGACCGGTAACAGCAGTGACATGGGTGACTGGTGACGAAGAGGAGACACGAGCGTTCCTTGATGACAAAGCGGCAGCAAACCCCGAAATACAGTTCATGACGTTGCCTCGTTTCGAGCCTGTGTTGCTGTTTCCGTGACAGGTTTATGCAGGGCTAGGCGAAGATACCGTGGATATACCAGCGTCGCTCCAGGCGATCGCGAAAAAGCCAGTACTGCTGTCCCGCTGTGTCAGCGGCGATGTAGTAGTCGCGGCTTACCGCCTGCTGCCACCAGTTATCCTCGATACGTTCCGGACCGTAGTGCAATTTGAGAACCCCGTTCCAGTAAAGGTTTTCGCCTTGCTGGCGCAGAGGTATTGGTTGGGGCATCAACCAGAAAGGTCTCTGGGCTGGTCGATTACGCTGCTCAGGCCTGCTCCCTGTGAGTTCGTTGCCCACCTGTACAGAGAATTCCGGTAGGTGTTCGTCACGGCAGTCGACGGTTTCGATCGCTTGCAGGCCGAGACGGTTGCGCAGGCGATCCAGCAGTGCCGCCAGGGGCTCACGCTGGTTGTGGGGGCTGAACAGGTTAATGCTTTCTTGCTGGCCAAGTTGCAAGTCCTGGCAGTCCAGGTTCAAACCTTCCACACCGTTTGTCAGTTGCAGTCGAGCGAAGTGGATACAGCTGAGCTGGTACCAGTTTTCCCAGTCGCTGTGACTGCTGGCGCTACGCACGCGCAGATCGAGTAGCGTGTGGTCGACACCGACCAGTTGCCATGTAATTTCGCTGGTGCGCAGCTGGGTATTGCGCAAGAAGTGGCACAGGGACTGTAACAGCTGTTGTACTGCGGGCAATAATTCGTCGCAGGTCTTGACCTCATAGCCAAACCAGACTGAGTCCGTGAAACTTGCCGGGGGCGTGAAGCTCACCTGCAAGTCATCCCGCTGCCCCAGCAGCTGTTGCAGGAAGTCGGTAAAAGCTTTGCCGCAGCGTCGGCCCAGAGAGGCGGGTGGTAGAGCCAGCACATCGCCCAGTGTGTGCAGGCCGGCTCGGCGCAGGGAGTCGACTCCTTGCGCAACGGGTGTCAGGTGATCCAGTGGCAGGGGGGCGAGTCTTTCCTCCAGCACCTGGTCTATCGCCATGGCTGAATCCTTGTCGGCGAAGGACAGCAGCCAAGCGGCTTTTGGTGTGGGAGCCAGCCCCTGGAGCATACTGAAGCCCTTGCTGCTGACCCCCCGGATTATTTCGGCGAGCAGGGGTTGCAAGCCCCGGAACAGGGTCAGGCACCCACCGATTTCCAGTTGCAGACAATGCTCCTGCCAGGTGCACAGGTTAGGTGTAATGCTATAGGCCCAGCTGCATAACTGATGCATGCAGCTTTGTTCAGCCTGTTCATCCCGTTCCAGCAGGCGCACTGGTTCATCCGCGGCCAGCGCCCTTACGGTGACGCTGCCCATGCCCGGTTGAATACCCAGCGCCGAGGCGCAGTCGTTGGCGCAGATGACCCGCTGTGAGGCCATCACTACTACTGGCTGTCGTTCATCGCGGTCCAGGCATTGCAGAGGCAGTTGGTCAAAGCGCAGGCATAGCCACAGGCTCACAAACGCAGTCGCAGACGCATATCAGGAGAAGACTCTGATGCAGTGGTGTCAAAACGGCCATCCTGCACGGTCTAGGCTCGGTACTCGGTAGCTCCGGCGGGCTGGCCTGCTCCCGGGTTTTGAGGCAGTTCCCACAACTGTGGTTGTTGTGGTGAGTCTTCTTCCGGGGGCAGGGTGACATCGATGACCCGTTGACCACCGCGCTGCTTGAGGATACGTACCTTGCGGTACTCGCGCATTTGTAGGCGCAGGCTGGCGGGAGTGTGGTGGTCTTGTATCTGGTTAGGGCGAAACAATACGGCCAGACTGTCGCTGTCGGCGGCAGCCAGTTGTAACCTGCGCAATTCGCCGTAGCGATATTCCTGCGCGCCCAGCCAGCTGAACACCGCACTGCAGGTGGTACTGCGCAGGGCCTGTTCTGTGGCCCAGAGTAAATCCTCACGGCTGCGGGGGTGCACCATTAAGATCTGTCCTGTATCAATGCCTCGTGCCGCCAGCAGCGGGGCGTAGGGTATATAGGGTGGTGCAATGAATGTCTGCCAGCGAGCTTGTTCGCTCAGTTGCTCCATTGCCGGAAGGAACACACCCATGGCGCCCATTCCGCAGCCATCGCTCAGTAGCTCTACCATGCCGTCTGTTGGCCAGCCCTGCTGCTGTAATTCGGCGTCCAGTGCTGAATAGCCGGTGGGCAGGCCCTGCGCGCCGTGCAGATTACTGTTGGCGGAAGCGCCTCCGGCCCGGAAATAATCCTGCCGGCCGCGCCAGGTGTCATTGCGCTTGATAACCTGTTCCAACATCTCATTCACGGTGATTTACCTCCGGGGGATAGTTTGGCCAATATACTGTATTTATATACAGTAGTACTGAATATCCAGAAATGCAAGCGCGGTGTGGTGGTATATACGGGGGGTGTTGCTACGGCGGGCAGTGCCGCTTCCTTGGGCGCAGGCCAGTTGAGTCAGATTGCGGCGTTATGGCTCAGCGACGTGACAAGCTGCTCGAGGTTGTCCCAGGCGTTGCCGCTGGCGTAGCCCTTGACGTTGCCGTCAACGAGGGCGGCCTGTTCCAGCAATAGCGACAGTGAGTCGCTGTTATGGCGCAAAAGGGCGGACTGCATCAGCGGCATGCGGCTTTTCCAGACACGGCGGGTAGTGAGCGCCTGTTGCGGTTTTTGTCCCTTGTCGCAATCCCTTCTTGCCTCATACAGCGTGCGAATTTCACGGGTCAGTGCCCAGAGGGCGACCAGTGGCTCCGTACCCTCACCGCGCAGACCGTGCAGCATGCGCAAGCTGCCCGCTGCATCTCCCTTGAGCGCATTGTCAGTCATATCGAACAGGTTGTAGCGGGCGTTATTGGAGACGGAATTAGTCACCGTGTTGACGGTGATTCGTGTATCGTCCGCCAACAGTTTCAGTTTTTCTATCTCCTGTACGGCGGCCAGCAGGTTTCCCTCTACCTGCTGGCAAAGTAGCTGCAGCGCATCTCTGTCGATCTCCATGTTTGCCGCGCGTACCCGTTGTTGCAGCCAGCGGGGCATCTCTGCAGATTTGACTGGCCAGACCTGAACAGTTGTCCCCGCCTTGTCCAGCGCCTTGTACCATTTGCTGTTGACCGATTGCTTGTCGATCTTACCGGCAATCACCAGCAAGACGTCATCGCCGCTGGCAAGTTCAAGATATTCGCAGAGCGCCGCGCTTCCTTCCTTACCAGGTTTGCCGTTGGGAATGCGTATTTCGGTGAGTTTACGTTCGGCAAAGAGTGACATGCTGGCAGCGCTGTTCAGTATGTCCGGCCACTTAAAGCCCGCGGCACTGCTGTCTATAACCTCACGTTCAGTACAGCCTGCCTCACGTGCTTTCTGCCTGACCATATCGCAGCATTCCTGCACCAGCAGCGGCTCGTCGCCACTGATCAGGTATACGGGTGACAGTTGTTGTTGTAGGTGGTTGGCGATTTTCTCTGGATAGAGACGCATTACCGGGTGTCAGTCTCTGCCGTGGGGCCGGCAGCCGTATTCCCAAGGTTGCTGGCGTAAAACCCGATGCGGCGCAAAATTTTATCGGCCAGTTCGTTGCGCATTTCAGATTGCAGCAGCCGGAGCTCGCTTTCTGTACCGACCACGTTGCGGGGGTCGTTCTCCATCTGCCGAACCACCGTGACTGTGGTGGATGCCATGATGATTTCACCCTCGGCATTTGCGACCTTGAACGTAGCCCTCATGGTAAGTTCAAACTCTGATATCCGCGCATCGGCACCGATAGAAAGGTTACTTTGTCTGAATTGTTCATTTCCCAGGTCAAGTCGGTAGTTGGCGAAGCCTGCTTCTTGCCACTGCACCCCATTGGTCGCAAACCGGGCGAACACTGCACGACTGAATTCGCTGTTGGGATTGCCGCTAACCAGCTGCATGCTCTTCCACTCGTCGGGAACAGTGGGGCCGCCTACGCCACGCAGCTGGAAGCCGCAAGCGGACAACAGTGTCAGAACGCACAGCGCCATCACCGGTCGCAACAGGCGATATCCCGGGTGATTCGAGGCGCGCCATCGCATTTATTTCTTCCTCGGAAAAATACTGACCAGCTTCCCCGGGACAATCTTCATCGCGTAGTCGCCGAGTTCCTCGACAAAGCGGCTCACGTTGTCCTGCGCCAGGGCGGCCTGCTGTATGGTGGCGTCGTCCGCGTCGGCTGAGACTGACACCTTGCCTCGGACCTTGCCTTTCACCTGTATAACCAGTTCGATGCTGTCACGGCTCAGGGCGCTCTCGTCTACAGCGGGCCATTGTTGACCGAGGATATCGCTGCTCTCGCCCAGTGCCCGCCACAGGGTGTGACAGATGTGTGGAACAATCGGACTCAGCATCAGAACGATGCCGCGCAGGGCTTCATCCATGATGGCGCGGTCATTGTCTTCGCTGCCCAGCCTGCCCAGCTCGTTACACAACTCCATGACCGCTGCGATGGCGGTGTTAAATGTCTGTCGTCGGCCATAGTCATCACTCACCTTGGCGATAGTTTCATGCAGTTTTCGGCGCACGGCTTTCTGTTGATCACTCAGTTTGACGATGTCCAGTGCCGGTGCCGCCCCGGCACCGATGTGTGTCGCCCCGAGTTTCCACAGGCGCTTGAGGAAACGGTTGGCGCCTTCCACTCCCGCGTCAGACCACTCGAGGGATTGCTCTGGAGGCGCCGCAAACATGCTGAACAGGCGCACAGTGTCGGCACCATAACGATCGATCAGGGATTGTGGGTCGACAGTGTTGCCCTTGGACTTTGACATCTTGGCGCCATCCTTTAGCACCATACCCTGGGTCAGCAACCGGGTGAATGGCTCATCGGAGCTGACCAGGCCCTCGTCGCGCAGCAGCTTATGATAAAAGCGGGAGTAGAGAAGATGCAGAATTGCATGTTCTATACCGCCCACATATTGATCCACCGGAGTCCAGTAATCAGCCTCGGCATCCAGCATTGCCTTATCGTTTTGCGCACAGCCGTAACGGGCGTAATACCATGAGGATTCCATAAAAGTATCAAAAGTGTCGGTCTCGCGGGTTGCAGCTCCGCCACAGGCCGGGCATTCAGTTTCGTAAAATTCGGGCATGCTCTTGATGGGTGAGCCGACTCCCTCGAACGCCACATTCGTGGGTAGAACAACCGGCAGGTCCGACTCGGGTACGGGTACCGTGCCACACGCATCACAGTTAATAATAGGAATCGGTGCTCCCCAGTAACGCTGACGCGATACTCCCCAGTCACGCAGGCGATAGTTGACGGTGCGTTTGCCTTTGCCGACTTCCTGCAGCTTGTCAGCAATGCCGTTGAAGGCTTCTTCGAAGTGCCTGCCGTTGAATTCTCCGGAATTGATGGTGCGTGTCTTTGAACTTTTTTCCGCGTACCAGTCCTGCCAGACGCCGGCATCATAGTTGCAGCCGGGTTTGTCGACTACCTGCACAATGGGCAGCTGGTACTTACTGGCAAAGGCGTGGTCACGATCATCGTGAGCGGGCACACACATGACTGCGCCTGAGCCATAACTCATTAACACAAAATTGGCGATCCAAATCGGTATTGGCTCGCCGGTGAGAGGGTGTGTGGCTGTCAGCCCCGTATCCATACCCAGTTTTTCCATAGTGGCCATATGCGCTTCGGCTACTTTGACGTTGGCGATGGATTCGATGAATGACGCGAGTACGGGGTCGCCAGCTGCGGCCTGCCGTGCGATCGGGTGTTGCGGGGCTACCGCCATGTAGGTGGCGCCCATAAGGGTGTCCGGGCGGGTAGTGTAAACCGTGAGCGATTCACCATTGCAGTCGAAGTCGAGCTCAACGCCCTCGGAACGGCCTATCCAGTTGCGTTGCATAGTGCGCACCTGTTCCGGCCATTGATCAAGTTGGTCCAGGTCCGTCAGCAGTTGTTCCGCATAATCGGTTATACGGATAAACCACTGATCGATTTCGCGTCGCTCCACCGGGTTGTCGCAGCGCCAGCAGCAGCCGTCGACCACCTGTTCGTTGGCGAGTACAGTCTGATCGGTTTCGCACCAGTTTACTTCTGCTTTTTTCTTATAGGCGAGGCCCTTTTCAAACAGTCGCGTGAAAAACCATTGTTCCCAGCGATAGTAATCTGGATCGCAGGTGGCCAGCTCCCTGTCCCAGTCGTAGGCAAAGCCCAACCGCCTCAGTTGCGCACGCATATCATCGATGTTTTGCGCGGTCCACTGCGCAGGTGGGACATTGTGTTTGATAGCGGCATTTTCTGCCGGCAGACCGAAGGCGTCCCAGCCCATGGGTTGCAGTACGTTTTTGCCCTGCATGCGCTGGTAGCGCGCGATCACGTCGGCGATGGTGTAGTTGCGCACATGCCCCATGTGTAGCTGGCCGCTGGGATAGGGAAACATGGCGAGGCAATAAAACTTCTCGCGTGTATCGTCCTGTCGCACAGCAAAGCTGTTTTGCTCAAGCCAATATTGCTGTGCGTTTTCTTCCAGTGCCTGAGGGTTGTAGTTGTGCTCTGTCACGAGTCGCGTGCCATGTCTTTGATTGCAGGAAAAAATGCAGTCCCGTGCGGTGTGTTCGGGACGCAGTAGTGAAGGGCGAAGTCTAGCAGTAATTGCCCCCGGCTGCGAAGCACACGGCGATCGTGCACGATCCGTATTTTGCTGGTCCTGTCAACCGGGACATGCCGGACGGCATGTCCCCCTGTGCAAGATGTAGGGGCGATCCCGGTCTGGCGCGAAGACGCGCGGGACAACGATCGAGCCTTGTTCGGACTGCAGCTCTGTTTAACGGACGGCAGGAGACTACTCGTCGCGCCAGAAAGCGATGTGCATTAGCCACATGAGGAGCAGGCTGACAAAACAGGCAAGAAGGATAGGCAGGTTGCCGAAGCTGGCGAAGGGTGTGCTGCCCAGCATGACCTCGGCTTCGCCGACGAGGGTCGTTGCCTCAAACTGCTCGGTGCGATCGACGATACGTCCCTGGTGGTCGATGATGGCGGTGATACCGTTATTGGTGCCTCGCAGCACATAGCGACCCGTTTCTCTGCCGCGCATCTGGGCGATTTGCAGGTGCTGCCAGGGTCCGATTGAATCACCGAACCAGGTGTCGTTGCTAATGGTGATTAGCAGGTCGGCCTCGCGGGCGCCTTTGGCAACCATGCCCCCGTAGACGATTTCGTAGCAGATGTAGGGTGCCAGCCGGTAGGTGCCGGCGCGCAGGGGCGCCTGGTCCTCAGGACCGGCGCTGAAAGCGGACATGGGCAGATCGAAAAAGTCGATCATACCTCGCAGCAGGCCCTCCAGTGGCACGTATTCGCCAAAGGGAACCAGTCGTCGCTTGAGATAAACCCCCGAGCCCTGGCCGAGGACGGTCATGCTGTTGTAGTACTTCCCTCCATCCTCGGGTCGCCAAGGTATGCCTGTGATAAGAGTCGTGTTGGCCGCGCTGGCACGTTCGTCCATCGGTTCGAGGAAATCGCCGGCGCGCTGAAAATAATTGGGAACTGCAGCCTCCGGCCAGACCACAATGTCGGCACCCATTACAGGCCCGGTAGCCTCATACAGTTGACTCAGGATCGGCCGGTACCAGCGTGGATCCCACTTGTTTTGCTGGGGCACATTGGGCTGTATCAACGCCACCCGAAGGGGCTCCTCACTGGCTCGCGCAACCCACTGCGTGGGCTTGAGAATTTCTCCTCCGCCCCACAGTGTTGCCAGTATGACGGCGTAGAGGGTGCAGGCCATGGGTTTGCGACTGCGCCATGCAAGGAACAGGCATGTGCCGGAGATTGCGCAGATAAAGGATAGGCCAAATACGCCTGTGATAGGGGCCCACCCTGAGATCGAGGTTTCGACGTGAGCATAGCCCAAATAAAGCCAGGGAAACCCGGTGAGGAACCAGCCCCT
>CAJQQW010000201.1 GCA_905480565.1 uncultured Halioglobus sp.
CACTCGGTGTAAAGGGCAGCGGGTCCTCTTCTCCCAGCACCCAGACGTGGTCATCGCTGGCCGCTGCCAAAGTATTCATAAGATCGATGAAGGCGGGGCTATCAATAGCACTGACCAGCACCATAATGTTGGGAAATTCGATCGCGCGGCTTTGGTCCAATGAGCGATCGCCAATCAACTGCTCAAACACCTCACTGCGGAATCGCTCGCTGGCACCGATACTCTCCCACAACGCAGCGGCCTCCTCTTCGTAGCGTTCGAAAATCTCATCGTCTGTAATCGACATCAGTTGCAACAGCGTCACCGGCCTGCCGCTATCCTCGTAATCCAGCAGAGCCTGTATGGCCTCTTCGGTAAAATAGTCCTGTAGCTCACCAAACTGTTGTAGCACCTGTTGCGCTTCGCTGAGGCTATTGTCTGCGCTGTCGTCGTTGGCGCTATTGCTGCAAGCGACCGCCACCAGCAGGAACAGGGCAGTGCCAATCTTTAGCCAGAGAGTCATTCAACACCTCACCTGTATTTTATTTCTTAAGGAATAGACAATGCATCAACTTAGCATGTTGGTCATCACGCTGAAATGTTCCGCTCGAGTTCTGCCGCTTTTGTCACTGCTTTCAGACCCTCAACTGCTGGGGACCCATTCTCAGGGACCGGTAAACCCGGGTATTACCACAGGCCCCTGAAATGAATCCTCATTGTCTGTGCGAATAACCTCGTTACCATTAAACAGCTCGAGAATCACAGGCTGCTCGGTGGTGTACTCCACCAATCGCCACAGGCTGGGAATCGTGGGCTGGTCACTGCTGCGGTCAGCATCTCGGCCGATACGGAAGTACACGTCACCCGACGGAGCTACGAGCAAGACCAGCGTGCTGCCCGGGTTATAGGTAATCTCGTGGTATTTGCGCACGCGGGTCACAATCAAAAGCCCATCCTCGTCCAGGGGCGCCGCCTGCTCAACAATGGTCGCTGCGTGTAACCAGGGAAATCCGAAAATGTCCTCTACCAGAAAGTCGCCGTCTTCCAGTTCATCGGGTGAGCGCAGGAAGCGACTGGCGTCTGGACCATCAACACCCGCCTCGCGTGGTTGATTCTTTATCCAATCATCAGGTAGCTGCAGTGCAGCGAATTCCTCTCTGGTAATCGTCGGGCCAACCCAGGCACGAAAAGTCCCGTCCGACTTTGGCTCCAGAATCTCGAACCCTCGCGGCCCCTCTTCGTCAGGTTCTGGGTCAGGCTTGGCCTGATTTAGCGGATTGGCCTGTATAAACAACACCACATGCGCTGCCATTTCCTCACCAACCTGTTCCTGAATAAAGTGCCCCGCCTCGTAGCGTGTGTGGGGTTGCCCGGCGGCACCGGGGACGTGGGCGATCCACTTGTTCTGGTTGGCTACCGAACCCAGATTGGCATCGTACTCCCCGCCTATAAACAGGAAAGGTCGCTCAAAACGCCCCAGCGCCTCGTACGCAGGCAAGTTTTGCTGCCCGAAACCAGTAACCATGGAGGGAAAAGCGCGGATGCCGCCCCAATAGATTCGCGTCGGGAACGGGGCGTTATAGGAGTCAAACTGCGCCTCGGTCAAATTATTGCCTGTCGAGATATCAATCATGTCGGCGGCAAACAGGTGCGGAGCAGTAGCGGCGAAATTCACCCAATACTGGAAACCGGTTATCCGGTCATCTGGGCGCAGGGACAAATGTTCGATAGTCGACTGAATCGTCTCGTCAAACTCGAATACAGGTAGGGTAAAAGGATTTAAGCCCTCTGGGATTATCGCCAGATCACCGTTGGCGACCACGATGCGTGCGAACTTTTCGGGGTTGTCGCCCGCCATGCGCAGGCCAATCAGACTGCCCCAGTCCTGCACGAACAGGGTAATGTCAGACAATTCCAACGCACTGACGAAAGACTTCATCCACGCGACATGCTGCTCATACTGGTGTACGCGCGGATCCACCGGCTTATCGGATCGCCCCATGCCGATATGATCCGGGGCGATCACCCGATAACCCGCTTCTACCAACACTGGTATCATCTTGCGGTAAAGATAGGACCAAGTGGGTTGACCATGCAGCATCAGTATCACCTCGCCATCGCGGGGTCCCGCGTCCACGTAGTGGTAGCGCAGGCCCTCCACGTCCACGTAGTTAGGGGCGAAGGGATAGCCGTCCAGATTGTCGAAACAGGCATCCGGCGTGCGCACAAACTCGATGTTGGCTGCGGTGGTGTTGATCTCGACGTCTTCTTCGGGGAGGGCGCAAAGCAACTGCGCCCCCACCTCAGTAGTGAATCCGCCATTGTCTGAGCTGTCACTACAGCCTGCCACTGATACAAAAAGTAATGCGCTCGTTAAGGCCAATATTGGCTTAATGTATCGATGCATTGCTGCCCTCCATTCTAAAGTTTTTTGAGTTTTCCAAGTGACGCCAACACAGCCGGACGTTAGCTCAATCATGCCTTTTCCATTAGTGTACCTACGGCAGTAGTAGTTGTTCTCGCACACGGATGTACCCAGTAGCAACAATAAGCACACAGAGTGACCTGTACACTACTTTTTGGGAAGCGCTACCTTGCCCAGTGGTACCAAACAGAGCGCCAACGGTTCGCCGTTTCGTCTGACTAACGCTACAGCTATGATATAAAGATTGGATGAGCGTAGTCTACGCACCTTCGGAACCCAAGGCGGGTGAGCTTCCTGCTGTAAGATTTTTTTCGCGCGCCCTATTACTCTGTGTGTACCTGCCGTTATTCAGGGCCCAACCGTCAATGCCGCAGGCATGCCGGTACGCGGTCTATCAGGCATGAAAATTCTGCTATGGCATATTGTGGCTCCTATTGCGGAGCGCAGAGCCATGAACTAAACCGGCAGCGCACCCGTAGGCATTAAGGGTGCCTTTTACTAACCACCAACAATGAGTCCACCGCTGTGAAGAAAGCGCGTATCAGTACTTGGATTCTACTGCTGACTGCAAGCCTGATGAGCGGCTGCAGCGAGCGCTCCAGTGTGCCGTTGGACAAGTATCTGACGCGCCTCGGGCGCAGTCTGGATCGGCCTATCACGATGAATATCGACCGCTTGCCGCCGCTGCCCCGCAGCCGCGACCTGCAACTCGAACAGCCATCACAATCTATCGGTCTACTTGATTTACTGACGTTGGGCGGTTGCGAAATCAGTATCACAATCGGCAACCTCAATAGTAGCCTGGGTAAACTGGCCAGCGATTCCCAGCGGCTTTTGTTGGAGCTTGAATTTCTATCGCTGGCGCCGGCCTGCATCAGCTCGCTGGACCCGACCACTGATGCTGAGCTGATATCTACGCTGCAAGCAGCAATGTCCGAAAAGCATCGGATGCTGCCTGCACGTATCTGGAATGCCACCCTCGGCGGGCCTGAATTTCGCGCCTTCTGGAGCCGTCCCCGCCGACTTGGCAACTACCCCGCCAATACCGGGGGCCAGATGATCACCTCACTGGCCCGACTGGCGCAACTGTCAAACCAATGGCTCGAAGGTGACTATCGGGCTGACAGCGACGAACTCGAGCGCTTGCTGGGTGACATTCGCCTCGCCGATGGCGGTGCACTGTTGGCATCGCTCGACTTACAGCACTCCGCACTTGCTGCAGCAACACCTGCTATCCAGCACAGGCTGGATGGAGTACCACTCTGCATCGAAAAAGCACCCAGCCCCGAGGGGCAAATCGTTGACAACGTAGTACGCAAGTTTTTCATCGGCGAGGTACAACCCTGGTCGGTGCAGATCGCCCGACGTCGCAACGAACTAATGCCGCCCGTGCTGGCGCTTGAACTGAGT
>CAJQQW010000202.1 GCA_905480565.1 uncultured Halioglobus sp.
ACCACGACGAAGACAACCAGTATCAATGCGACAATGATCGTCCAGAACTGGCGGTTACGTAGAGTCTCTCGATAGCTGATTCCAGTAATCTGCCTGGTAACTCGGCCATTTTCGGGTTCCGCAGAGTTAGTTGATAGAGAACCGGGCTGGTTCGAGCTTGAGTTGCCTGTAGGTAGGGCAAAGAAACAGACCAGCAAGGTCGCCAGCGGCAACATGCCCATAACGAAAAAGCCTTGCTGCCAATCTGCGGTGCCGACATAGCCCGCCAGCAGTAGTGGGGCGGCAGTGCTTACCACGCCGGAACCCGACAGCAAAATGGCTAGCGCGATACCGCGTTGTCGCTCGAATTTGTCGCAAACGATCTTTGTCCAGGTGACCAGCAGTGAGCCGCCTCCCACAATCGGCAGCAAAAAATAGAAGGCGTATAGAAGATTTTGGCTGAGCGAAACGGTGCCCATCATCATGAATGTCAAGGCATACAAGACCAAAGAACATAAGGTGACGCTGCGAAGCGAGAACCTATCCATTAGCCAGCCCGCCAACTGAGATCCTACAGCAATACCCGCGAAGTTTAAGGTGATGAAGCGCTGCAGTTCCCCCAACGGTATATTCAGCGTTCTAGAAAGATCAGGTGCCATCGGCCCGAAGCTGTACAAGGGAAGAAAGTGCGCCGAGGTGACAACGCCGCTCAGTGCGACCAGCAGCATTGGCCAGCCCTGGTGAAATTCCGGGTACTTATGGTCCTCCACTTACTTTTTCGCCCTTACAATCAACGCCGGGACCGCAGTTCGAGTAAATCGATGGTGGCGTCCCCGGGAAGCGTCAGGAGATGAATCACAGTGGAGGTGACCGTGTCGAGTTGCATGCCCTCCCCAGTCGCAGCCACGAAACCCGTTTCCTCAAAGGTCTGCATCATCAGTTCATAGGTTTCGTCATCCAGAGGGGAGGCATCCTCTCGAAGCAGGTGACCAACCCGCAGCGCTGACACACGAACACCTGAGTGTGCCAGCTCCACCCTCAAACTCTGTGAAAAGGTCTCCAATGCGGACTTTGAAGCGGCGTATGCGCTCAGCAAAGGGGGGTAGAAACGTACGGCCTCAGATGACACATTGATGATATCGCCCCCCGACTTCTTCAATAGTGGTATCGCCTCACGACAACAGTACATCGCCCCGAGAAGGTTGGTATCTATTACCGAACGTAGCTGTTCATCACTCGCTTTTTCAAGTTTGAATATAGGGTATATCCCTGCATTGTTTACCAGCGCATCCAGCCCGCCCATTTGGGCTTTAATCGCCTGAAAAGTGTGGCGCACCGCTACGGGATCACCAATATCACAAGAGAAACAGGCTACCGTGTCACCAATCTCCTCTCTCGCCAACTCAAGCTTACTGGAATTGCGTCCGATGATGGCAACCCGTGCGCCTTGTTCGCTACAGGCCTTGGCCAACGCTTTACCCAGACCATGACTGCCTCCGGTAATCGCTATGACCTTCGAGCCTAAGCGCACGTCAACAACTTCGTAAGGTTAACGGAAGTTATATTTCAAGCGAACGCCGTAGTAAGACTGAGCTCCGCGCGATAGCCGAATGCTCTTCCTGGCTATGAATCCACTAGATTCTGTTGCACCGCTGACGAACTCTTCATCATTGATATTCTTGCCGAATAGCATGACCTCATAGCGGTCTTCTTTGTCTATCATGCTCAGCGAAAAATTCAGAAGCCCGTAGGAATCCTGCACAAGAAGCGGGTCACCATTCAATGGGAAACTGACTTCGTCCTGCCACACATAGTTCACACTACCGTGGATATCGAAAGAAAGGTTCTCCAACGGAAAAATGTGACTGATGCCGATGTTATAGGCCAGTTCGGGCGTGTTCGGCGCATTCGCGCCGTCCATGTCGGTCTGCACAGCAGCGGCCGGGTCCGTGATCAAGTTACCGTTCAGGTCAATATTGCATCCTGTTTCAATGGTTTGCCCAGGCCAGCAGGGCTGCAACAGATTCTTGGTTTCCGCGTCAAGATAGCTTACTGCTGCAGAGATTCGTCCGTAATCGGAGTACGCCCAAAGTGCGTCGATCTCCACACCAAAAATATCGAGGTCGCCTGCGTTAAGGTTCACGGTCTGAATTGTTCCAGGCAGCAATGCTGAGGTCTGCAGATCCTCCACATCCTGCCAGAAAACCGCGCCGTTGAGTTGTAAGGTACCATCCAGGAGCATGGTCTTCATCCCGAGCTCAACAGCCTCAGCCGTTGTGGGATCAATAAAAGCTGCGTCAGGGTTTCCCGTTCTTGAAATGTCCGCTCCGATGCCGACGAAGCTCCGGCTTACCGTGGCATACAAGTTGGAGCCTTCCGAGAACTGCCAGGATGCACCCAATCTAGCAGACCAGTCAGTGTCATCAGTATCTGCCTCGCCGACTGTATGCGCCACGGGGTCTACCGGAGCCGTGAAGTTAACAATATTGTTTTCTAGATCGAACTCCGAAACGCCTGCGCTATCAAGAACGAGATAGGTCGGACTATTGTAGCTGACGTCGACCTCTTCATAGGTCCAGCGGTAGCCGCCGTAGATTTCCAGCGCATCCGAAACACGGTAGGTGCCATCAAAGAATGCTGAAAACGCCGTCAATTCATCCGTGTTGTCTGTTTGTACGGAAGTGGTGTAACCCTCTCCAAAGGCAGGGTCAAACGGGATATACAGAGCAAAGCCTTCTTTAACGTTCTCCTCAAAATCTGTATAGAATACTCCTGCAGTCCAATCAAGTGACTGGCCAGTTTTCTCTAACCTGAACTCCTGCGTGAAATATTCATTTTCAAATGGACGAGAAAGAGGAATATTACTGGACGGTGTATTGCTGGTATGAGCCAGCGCTATGGGCAAGCCATAACCGCCATTGGAGAGCTGACTTGGCCCGGCATCTATATCGGGATTCACCGCCTCATGCCACTCTCTGTACGCGGATATTGATACAAATTTAAGCGCATCATCTACCTCCCACGTCAGGTGGGCGGAGAACCCCCAACTATCAAGTTCTTCCTCGAAGGAATCATTATCATTAGTATTGATCCTAAAAATATCAGCGATCACGCGCTGGCCAAGCGCCGGATCGCCATCGCCCTGCATAATCTCCCGCAAATTCAATCCCGGCGCGGGAATTCCGTCGAGCGTAGGTTCGGCCATCGCGGTAACACTTGCACTGGAGCCGTGCTCAGCATCACGGTAG